>CAZSIR010000005.1:18261-48542 GCA_964606765.1 uncultured Bordetella sp.
TGTCGCGACCGGCCTCGGTTACCTGGTGGTGGTCAATCCCAAAGTGCCGGTGAAAAATGTGACCGAACTGATCGCGCTCGCCAAAAAGGAACAGGTGCGCTACAGCACCGCGGGCGTGGGCAATGGCCAGCACCTCGCCGGCGCGCTGCTCAACACCATGGCCAAGATCAACATGCTGCACGTGCCGTACAAAGGCGGCGGCCCTGCGGCGGCGGCCTGCATCAGTGGCGAAGTGCAGGTGCATTTCCCGGCGGGCTCCGTCGGCGTCCCTCACCACAAGGCCGGTCGCCTGCGCGCCATCGCCTTCACCGGCGTCAAGCGCATGTCCACGCTCCCCGACATCCCGACAGTCGGTGAAACCGTGAATGGCTACGTCTCCGATGCCGGCTGGCATGGCGTATTCGGCCCGGCAAAGCTGCCGATGCCGGTCACCGTCAAACTGCAGCAGGCCATCCACAAGGCACTGCAGGATCCGAAAATCAATGCCAATTTTGTCGACAACGGCTATGAACCCAACGGCGATCCGCCCGATGTCTGGGCCAAGATGTTCCGCGCCGACGTCAAGCGCCTTGCGCAGATTGCCAAGGCCGCAGGCATAGAACCGCAGTAAAACCCCGGACCAGCGGTCGCGGCGGCAGTCAGTTGCCTGCCGCCGCACCTTGGTGGAACAGCTTCAGGCCGGTTCGCACATCATCGGAGCGGACCGGATCGGGAAAACACCGGATACCCGAAATCCGGACCGGCACGCATATTGCTGTCTCTCCAGCGACAACCGAACCTGGAGAACCTGATGATCAAACCTTTCTGTTTCATGTGCATGCTGTCCTGCGCAGCCTGGCTTCCCGTCGCCAGCGCCCAGACCTATCCGACCAAACCGATCCGGCTGGTGATTCCGTACCCGCCCGGCGGCGGCACCGACATCATCGGCCGCACCGTGGCGCAAAAACTGACCGACAGCTTCAGCCAGCAGGTGGTGCCCGACAACCGCGGCGGCGCCGGCGGCACCATTGGCACCGATCTGGTCGCAAAATCCAACCCCGACGGCTACACGCTGCTGATGGTGCCCACCAGCCACGTGATCAACCCGAGCATTTATCCGAAGCTCCCTTACGACACGGTCAAGGATTTTGCGCCGATCGCGCTTGCAGCCTCGGCCACCATCGTGCTCGTTGCGCATCCTTCGGTGCCGGTCAAATCGGTGAAAGACCTGATTGCCCTCACCAAAAGCAAACCGGGCGAACTCAACTTCGGCTCTGCCGGCAACGGCACGGTGTTCCATCTCACCGGCGAACTGTTCAAGCGCCAGGCCGGCATTGACATGATTCATGTGCCGTTCAAGGGGGGCGGCCCGACGGTGGCCGCAGTCGCGGGCGGCCAGATCAATCTCGCCTTTGAAACCATGCTCGCGTTGTTTCCGCACATCAAGGCCAATCGTGTGCGCGCAATGGCCGTCACCGGTGCCCAGCGTTCCTCCGTGATGCCCGAACTGCCGACCGTCGCCGAGCTGGGCTTCCCCGCCATCGTCGCCGAGAACTGGTACGGCTTCTATGCCCCCACAGGCACACCAAAACCGGTCATCAGCAGGCTCAATGCCGAAATCGTCAGCATACTCAAACAGCCTGACGTAAAAAGCCGCTTCCAGGGCCTGGGTACCGAGGTGCTGGGCAGCACCCCTGAAGAACTGGGCGCCTATGTCAATCGTGAAATGGCAAAATGGAGCAAGACCGCCAAGGAAGCCGGCGCACGCGTCGACTGATCCCCGCTATTTTCATTTTCAGGAACCCTCAACATGGCCATCGTCCGACCGAAAGAGGCATACCACGAACTCACCACGCAGCAGATGAACAAGCATCTGCTGACGCCGGAATGGAACATCCGCCAGAAAGTCGCCCTGACCTGCCGCATGCTCGCCGATGAAGGCCATGAATCGGCGCTCGCCGGGCAGATCACCGCGCGCGGCGAAAAGCCCGGCACCTACTGGATGCTCAGTTTCGGCCTGGGATTCGACGAGGCACAAGCCAGCAACATCGTGCTGTGCGACGATGACCTGAAACTTTTGGAGGGCGATGGCATGGTCAATCCGTCGAACCGCTTCCATCTGTGGATCTACCGGCATCGCCCGCAGGTCAACGCCATCGTGCACACGCACCCGCCTTATTGTTCCGCACTGTCGCTGCTGGGCGAACCGCTGGTTGCCGCACACATGGACACGGCGATGTTCCATGACGACTGCGCGTTCCTGCCGAAATGGCCCGGCCCGCCGATCGGCGACGAAGAAGGCGAGATCATCCACAATGCGCTGGGCGACAAACGCAGCATCCTGCTCGCGCACCACGGCCAGCTCTGCGCCTGCTCGACCATGGAAGAAGCCGCGGTGCTGTCGATATTCATCGAGCGCGCCGCGCGCATGCAGCTGCTGGCGCAGGCCGCGGGGCGGATCCAGAAACTCGATCCGGCAGCCGCAAAGGAAGCCCACGATTACCGCCTCAAACCCAAGGCCGTGGGCGCCACCTTTCACTACTATGCGCGCCGCACCCTGCGCAAAAGCAGCGAAGCACTGGAATAATGCCCGACTTCCTGCTGTTTCCGCCGCCCGTTTTCATAAAAGCGCCTTCAGCGGAAACATCAGGCTAGAATGATGCGCAGACCCTTACTGCTGCCTGGAGGCACCATGCGCATCAACCTGTCACTCTTTGCTTCACTGCTTGCCGCATCTGCAGTCATGCTGGCAACCACGCTGTCCAGCCCAGCCCGCGCCGATTCCCTGGTGCCGCTGCCGCAACCGGTCGCAATGCCAGCCTTCAAGCTTTCCGGCATCAACGGCAGCAGCGGCAGCGACGCCGACCTGCGCAACAAGGTCACCGTCATCCGCTTCTGGGCCTCGTGGTGAAGCACCTGCGTCAGCGAGCTGCCCTCCGTGCAGAGGGCGCATAACGAGTTGAAGAAGGACGGCATCAACGTCATCACCATTTCCATCGACGGCACCGGTGCCGCTGCCGTCAATCCGGTTTTTGCCAAGGGCGGTTACACCATGCCCGCATTGCTCGACCAGGACATGACGGTCGCCCGCGGTTTCGGCGTGCGCGGTGTGCCTTCAACGGTCATCGTCGACAGCAAGGGCATGATCAATGCGCGCGGGCTCGGCCACGTTGATTTTGACGGCCAGGTGCTGCGCAACTACGTGCGCAATCTCGCCAAAAAATAACCCGTCACACCACTGGAGGTGCAACATGTCGCGGTTGTCCCTGTTACAACGCTGGATCACTGCAGGTCTGCTGGGCGCCGCTTTTTTTGCCGGCGGCGCTCATGCACAGTCGCTGAAGGTCGGCGACAAGGCGCCGGCATTTTCCGTCATCTCCACCAGCGGCAAGCCGGTGGCACTGGCCGATTACGCCGGCAAAAAGAACGTGGTGCTGTTTTTCTACATCGCTGCGTTCACCGATACCTGAACCTCCGAAATCGTGGCCTTCCAGCTTGATCTTCCCAAGTTTGAGGCCGCCAATGCCCAGGTCCTGGGCATCAGTGTCGATTTCAATGCCGCCAACACCGAGTTCGCCACCAAGCTCGGCCTGAAGTTTCCGCTGTTGAGCGATACACGCCGCACGATGACGCGCAGCTATGGCGTGCTCAATGACGATCCCGCCGCGGCCACCGACATCAAACGCATCGCCGGTTACCTGCGCGCAAAACGCGCCTGGTTCATCATCGACAAGGAAGGCGTGATCCGCTACAGCAACGTCAATGATCCGCGCGGCATCATGCCCAACGACGAGCTGCTGGAAGTGCTGGAAAAACTGCGCTGACGCCGGCCATCGAAAATAGATAAAAATATCAATTAAATCAATAGTTTACTGATATTTTTCCGGCGGCCCCGGGAAGAGCAGGCGCGCCCGCTCCACTTCAGACCCCGGTGCGGCTCACGTACTGGTTGGCCCGTTCCTTGAAGGCCTTGGCGGCGAGAAACAGGCCGCCATCGGCGCCGTCGATGAAATGCAGGTGGCGGCCGGAATAATCAAAGACCAGGCAGGTCATGTGCGCGCGGTCGGTCACATGCAGGCCGTACAGCAGCTGTCGCCGCTCGAACTGCTGCATCAGCCAGCCATCCAGCGCCAGCCGCTGCGTTTCGGTGCCGGCAAGTATCTGGCGATAGACATCGGAAAATTTACGCACGTCCGAATTGCGCACCAGCGTTGACTTGTACCGGCCCCAGTCTGTTTCCCGGGTATGGATGCCGAAACGCATCAGGAGCCTGCCGAGCAGCACGATCATCCGCGTCTTCATCAGCCGCTTCCAGCGCAGGTAGCCGCCGGTGCTGCCCGTGCGGATGCCAACCTCGTCGGCCAGCAGCCGTCCATCGAGCGTCATGGCCAGCTGCGGCACCGCCACCGGATGGCACATGTCCGCATCACCGTAGATCTCGTGCACCTTGCGGATCACATTGAGATACACCGCCGCCGCGCGCTCCGGCTCGTGATGCAGCGCCAGCACCATCAGGCTCACCGTTTCGCCATGCCGGCTCGGAATATCCTCCCAGCGGCATTCGAACCCCTCGTGGCTGCCCCGCGGTTCAACGCTGCCCGGCGCTATCGAGTATTGCGCCTCGGTTGCCGGATCCTTCATCACGCTGTCCACCCAGGCGATGCCGCCGCCTGAAAACAGCGCCTGCTGGTAATTGTCCGATACGCGGTAACGCGCCACCCGCACCGCAAGCCCCTGCGGAATGTCCACCACCGGCACGGTCGCAACACGCAGATCCAGGCCAAAAACCTCCTTGCCCAGCTGTTGGGTCTTGACCAGTGCCGCGCGGGTATCGTCCAGCACCGAAGGCGGCACACACAGCACCGCGCCATCTCCCTCGAAACTGAACGGGATGTCGATGCCCGCGGCAGCGTTGATCACCGCGGTAATCGCTGCGGCGCCAATGGAGTTGACGTTGCGGTATTTCCCGGCCGCCACCGCCGCGGTGGAATCGCGCACGTCACACAGCGCGACATGCCAGTCCGCCGGCAGCGAAGCATAACTTTCGTGACGGGTGATGGCCTCGAAATCCGTGAGTACCGGCAGCGAGGCGTAAAAACGCTCGCTGCCCGCCTCCGGTTGCAGCCTCGTGATCAGGCCCCCTCCGCGACGCCCGGATTCCAGTTGCCCTTGCGCATGCGGGTGATCGTGATGCTGGCAAACACGCCTTTCTGCGTGAACGGATCGCCGTCGGAGAATTTTTTCGCTTCGGCGCGGCTGTTGACGTTGAGGATGAACAGGCTGCCCGTGGCCTGCGTGCCGTCATCGCTCTGCGTCGCTCCGGACAGCACCAGGATGCCTTTCTGGCTGGCAAGATAATCGCGGTGCGGCTGCAGCACGGAATCGCGGATGGCGGCGGTGTTCGGTTTGTCGACGCAGAAAATGGCCCAGAGCATGATGGTTCTCCGTAATTAAATGTGGACTCCCGCAGCATTTTCATTCGATGCGCAGCGGGTCACGCGAAACGCGCGGGAGGGCTTATCATATTGCACTTTGTGGCCTGGCCCACTTTGTGACACGCCCCCATCGGAGGAAATGCAATGACAACCGCCTACAACCCCGCCAACCTGTTTGCCGTCAAAGTCTGGGAAGTGGAACTGCGCAAGACCGGCAAACGCACGCTGATCGCGCGCATCTACCAGCCGCAGGGTACGGGTCCGTTTCCTGTATTGCTGGACCTGCACGGTGGCGCCTGGAGCCGCAAGGACCGTTACGCCAACGAACCGATGGCACGCGCCATCGCCGCCTCCGGCATGCTGGTGGTATCCCCAGATCTTCGCCTGTCCGACGAAGCGCCGTATCCCGCCTGCGTGCAGGACGCGAGCCACGCCCTGCGCTGGCTCAAGCACAAAGCGAAGGAACTGAACGGCGACCCGGCCAACTTCGGCCTGCTCGGCAGCTCCAGCGGCGGCCATGTCGCGCAACTCCTCGGCATGCGCCCGCGCGACGCCCGTTACAACGCAATCCCGCTGCCGGAAGCGCCCAATCTCGACGCCAGCGTCGCCTACGTCGCCACGCGTTCACCGATCAGCAATCCGGTGACCCGCCGTGCCCAGGCGGAAAAAATGAAAAACGCCGCGATGATGAAAAAATCCGACACCTTCTTCGCGCCGCCGGACAGCATCCACGAAGGCAACCCGCATGAAATCCTCGAGCGCAAGGAAAAAGTCACCCTGCCGCCGATGCTGATCATGCAGGGCGGCGAGGACGACAACGTGATTCCGGTGATCCAGGAAAAATTTGCCGCCGCCTACCGTGCCGCCGGCGGCGAATGCCAGCTCGAGATTTTCCCCGGCTGCGAACACGAATGGACGGCAACGCCCGGCCCGGATGCAGACCGTTCCCACGAGGTGGTCAAGGCTTTCATCGCGAAACAGCTGCGGGCACTGCAAAAAGCCGCGTAACAGCCGTTTTGATGTAAACAAAAAAACCCCGCCGCAGCGGGGTTTTTTATTTTCTGCAAAAACCGCATCAATCCATGCTGATGTTGTGCAGCAAGGCTGCCGGAATGTTGCATCTTGTGGAACGCTGCAAACCTTGCATTGCGGTCGCTGCCGCAATCCGGTCCGCAGGACATCTTTTGGGCTACCATTCCCGCTCGTTTTGAATCACCACGCAAAGGAAACACCATGGACTCCACCGAGCGCAAATCCGTCAAAACCATCACCGGCGCGCGCGCCCTGGTCGACGGCCTGCTGCGTGAAGGCATCGACCATGTCTTCGGCATCCCCGGCACGCAGAATCTCGCCATCCTTGACGAGCTGCGCGTCACGCCGCAGATCCGTTTCATCCTGACCCGCCACGAGCAGGGTGCGGCATTCATGGCCTACGGCTTTGCGCGGGCGGCCAACAAGCCCTCCGTCGTCACCGTCACCGAAGGCCCGGGCGTCACCAACATGATCACCGCCACCGCGGCGGCGTTCAAAGGCAATGTGCCGGTGATCAGCATCACCGGCGTGCAGGAAAGCATCATGCGCGAGCGCGATGCGACCCAGGACATGGACCAGATTCCCTTCATGCGCCCGATCACCAAATGGGCGTACAGCATTCCGTACGTGGACAAGGTGCAGGAGGCGGTGCGCAAGGCCTTCCGCGTGGCACTGACCGAACCGCAGGGCCCGACGCACATTGAAGCCGCCAGCGAAGTGCTGCTGCAGCAGATCGCGCCGGAAACCACGGCACCCGCCGCCTACCGCAACACCGTGCCCGCGGTCTGCGACCCGGCACAGATTGATGCCGCCTGGGCGCTGCTCAGCAAGGCGGAACGCCCGCTGTTCGTGATCGGCCGTGGCGTGATGAAGGAAAAAGCCGTGGCCGCGATGCAGAAACTCGCCGAAGCCACCGGCATCCCGGCGGCCGCGCTGCAGTATTCACCCGACGCCTTCCCCTCGGCGCATCCGCTGGCTCTGGGCCCGCTGGGCCGCAACGGTTTTGCCAGCGCCAACCGTGCCGCACCGCAGGCCGACGTGATCATCGCGGTCGGCGCGCACTTCGACGTGTTCTCGACCCTCTACAAATACGGCATCTTCAGCGAGACCGCGAAAATCATCCACCAGTCCTCCGCCCCGGGACAGATCGGCATCGTGTTCCCGGTCGCGCTGGGCGTCGCCGGCTCCACCACCAGCTTCATCAACGGCCTCATCGAACGCGCCGCCAAAAGCAAGGCCCGCACGCCGTGGTTTGATGTCGCCAAGGCCCGCGCCGACGGTGAAGCCGAGTTGCAGAAAACCCTGAAGCCGGACGCCGAACCGATACAGCCCCAGTTTGTGGCGCACATGATCCGCAAGGTGCTGCCGAAGAACGGCATCCTCGTCGTTGACGCCGGCAACGGCGGCAAACACGTGCGCAGCTATTTCAAGAGTTACGAGCCTGACAGCTTCATGTGCATCGATGACTGGGCCTCCGTCGGCGGCTCGCTGCCGATCGCCATCGGCGCCAAACTCGCCCAGCCCAAACGGCCGGTACTCTGTGCCTCCGGGGACATGGGCGCGATGTGCAACATCGGCGAACTCGAAACCGCCGTGCGTGAAAACATCCCCGTGGTCTATGTCGTGTTCAACGACCAGGGTCTCGGCAACGAGCGTGCCTTCCAGAACGAGCACTTCGGCGGCCGCTATTTCGCCGTCGACTACAAAAATCCGGATTTCGGTGCACTGGCCAAAGTCTTCGGCGCCCACGGCGAGCACGTGACGCGCCCGCAGGATCTTGAAGCCGCCATCCAGCGCGCCTTCGACAGCGGCAAACCGGCCATCGTCGACGTGATGATCGACCAGAACATGCTGGCGCCGGTGGTGCACAAGGCCTAGCGTCGCGGGTTGAAGCGGAAGATACTCCTGCGATAAACGGACAACGGGCACAACACCACAGGCGACGCCAGGATCGCCAGCCCGCGCAAGGCGCTGCAACCGGCACCACTCCCGGTGCCGGAGTTGACGGATGACATGGAGGAGCCATGAATCTGAACACAGTCGTTTGCTGCCGTACGCTGCTGCTGATCTGCCTGTTCGCGCCAATGGCGACCGGCGCATGGGCGGCCGAGGCCCCCTACCCCAACCGCTCAATCCGCCTGGTCGTGCCCTTCCCTCCGGGCGCCAGTCCCAACGACATCACCGGCCGCCTGATCGGCCGCTACATCACCGACTACACCGGACAGCAGGTCATTGTTGACAACCGCGCCGGTGCCGGCGGCACCATCGGCGCCGACGTCGTCGCGAAGGCCAATCCGGACGGCTACACCATGCTGGTCACCAGCACCACGCTGACCATTTCACCGAATGTCTACCGCAGGCTGCCCTACGACGTCGACCGGGACCTGACTCCGGTCACGATGATTGCCGCCGCACCCATGATTGTTTTCGTCAATCCGTCGGTACCCGCCGGCACGCTGCAGGAACTGATCGCCTACATCAAGGCGCGCCCGGGTCAGTTCAATTTCAGCTCCGGCGGCACCGGCACCGTGCCGCATTTCGCCGGGGAGCTGCTGAATTTCATGGCAAAAATGCGCATGACCCATGTGCCGTACAAGGGCGGCGCGCCGGCTGCGGCGGCCATGATCAGCGGCGAAGTGTCGATGTTCATCGACACGCCCACCGCGATGATGCAGTTCGTCAAGCAGGGAAAAATCAAGGCGCTGGGTGTGGCCGCGAACGAACGCTTCGCGCTGCTGCCCGAAGTGCCGACGATGGCGGAAGCCGGGTTGCCCGGCTACGAAATCCGCGTCTGGTACGGCTTTTTTGTGCCGGCCGGAACGCCACGGCCCGCCATCGAACGGCTGAGCAGGGAAACCGTCCGCGCACTCGGTGAAAAGGACGTGAAATCACGGCTGGCCGCCATCGGCACCCAGCCGATCGGCATGGGGCCGGATGAATTCAGGACCATGGTCCGCGCCGAATTGCAGAAATGGGCCAGGGTGGCGCGGGAAAGCAATATCAAGCCGGAATAAGGCTCCGTTCAGCCCGCAGGAAAAGCCTTTTCGTACAGCGTCAGATCGACATAAGGCGCCGGATCGGTCAGGGTTTTCTGCGGCAGCCCGAAGCGCGTGCGCAGAGCCAGCACCGTGCGTATGCCTTCGAGGTCCAGCGCCAGATCGCGCCAGAATCCGTTTTGTTCATCCAGCAGGATGTCCAGTGACAGCCGCGCAAGTTCCGGCGTCACCGAGGCATCGTTGGCCATCAGCAGACCGGCAGCCGCCGTACGGTTGGTGCGGTCATACAGCCAGTTCATCGCATCACGATAGCCGCGCATGAAGCCGATCACCGCCGTTTCATTGTTTTTGATCCATCTGCGCTGCGCGAAACCGGTGCGCCCCTGATAACGGCCCAGCAGTTCGCGCGCGCTGCCCAGCCGGGTAAATCCGCGGTCGGCCGCAATCCGGTCAAGCGGTGTGGCGAGCAATCCCGCCGCATAGTTTCCGTCCAGCATCGCCTGCATGCGCATCGGCCCGCCGCCGGTGCGCTCGTAGGTGACATCGGCATCGCTCATGCCCGCGCGCGCGATCATCTCGCGCAGGATGAAGGCATAACCTGTCGTCAGCGCATCGACGGCAATTTTCTTGCCACGCAGGTCGGCCACGGACCGGATGCCGGGGGCCGCCATCAGGCTCTGGAAGCTGTCATCAACCCCCATGAAAGCCGCCAGATCGCAGCGGCCATCGTATTCGGCCTCACCCTGGCCCTCCTGGTAGGCGACCAGGTTGTCCATCGCGGTCACCGTCAGGTCGAATTTTCCCTCGATCAGGTTTTTCATCAGGAACACCGAATTCGGTGTGTGCGTGATGTTCACGGTGATGCCGTGGCTGGCAAAAAATCCCTCGCGCTGCGCAACCCAGGCCGGCAGTGAATAACCGCCGCCAAAGGTAATCATGCTGACGGTCTGCAATGACCGCCCCTTGCTGGATGACATCGTGGAATCCGGTGAAATACTGGGGTGAAAAACCCTACTTTGGCGACAGGCCTGCCGCCTTGACCACCTTGGCCCATTTCGCCATGTCGGTGCGCAGCACCGCGGCGAACTCCTCCGGCGTGTTGCCCACGGGATCGGCGCCGTGATTGGCGTAGAGCTCCTTCACCTTGGCGTCCTGCAGCGCCAGCACCACGCCCTTGTGCAGCTTTGCAATGATGTCCTTCGACGTCCCGGCCGGCGCCATCAGGCCATACCACTGCACTGCCTCATAACCGGCGATGCCCTGCTCGGCAATGGTCGGCACATCGGGCGCGGACGGCGAGCGCCTGGCGCTGGTGACGCCGTATGCGCGCAGGCGGCCGGCCTTCACCTGCTGCGTGCCGGTAATCATGTTGGTGATCATCAGCGGCACAAATCCGGCGGCAAGGTCGGCGATGGCCTGCCCCGAGCCCTTGTAGGGCACATGCACCATTTTCAGTCCGGTCATGCCGAGGAACATTTCCATGCACAGATGCAGATTGCTGCCGGTGCCCGCCGAGGCAAACTCGAGTTGTCCCGGCCGCGCCTTGGCAAAAACGATCAGGTCTTTCACGGTTTTGGGCTGCAGCGAAGGATGTCCCACCAGGATGTTGGGCAGGATGACCAGCTGGCTGATCGGCGCAAAATCCTTCAGCGTGTCGAACGCCAGGTTTTTCACCATCGAAGGCTGGATCGTGATGGTGCTGATGCCGGTCAGCAGCGTGTAGCCGTCGGGCGCCGAACGCGCCACCATTTCGCTGCCGATCATCGACGCCGCGCCGGCGCGGTTCTCGACGATGATGCGCTGGCCGAGGAATTCCTCCAGCCTGGGCGTCATGAAGCGTGTACTGGAATCCGTGCCGCCGCCTGCGGCGGAGGGCACGATGATCTTGACCGGACGCACCGGATAATTCTGCTGCGCCTGCACACCCCCCGCTGCCAGCAAAGCCGCGCAGAACAGCGCGCACTGCCATCCCAGAACACCACCCGCCCTTGCCTGACGCATGATTGATCCTCCGGATTCGCAGACACCGCAATGCCTGCATTATTGTGTTGAAGCGCGATGATTCTGCGCCGCCGCCCCTCAAAAAGCAAAACCCGCCGCAGCGGGTTTTGCATGCTTCAGCCGAAAACGTCCTAGCCGCGCAGATGCTGGTTGAAAAAATCCAGCGTGCGCTGCCACGACAGTTTCGCCGCCGCTTCGTCGTAGCGGGGCGTGGTGTCGTTGTGAAAGCCGTGGTTGACGTTGTCGTACATGTGCATCGTGTACGCCTTGTTGTTGGCCTTGAGCGCCGCCTCGTAATCCGGCCAGCCCTTGTTGATGCGCTCATCGAGTCCGGCGTAATGGATCAGCAGCGGCGCCTTGATTTTCGCCACATCGGCCGCAGCCGGCTGGCTGCCGTAGTACGGCACTGCCGCAGCCAGGTCCGGCATCCGCACCGCCAGCGCGTTCGACACGCTGCCGCCGAAACAAAAACCGACCACGCCCATCTTGCCGGTCACTTCGGGGCGCGATTTCAGGAACAACGCGCCGTTGTAGAGATCCTCGCTGCGCTTTTTCGCATCCTGCGCCGCAAACATCTCACGGCCCTTGTCCTCGTCCCCGGGATAACCGCCCTGCGGGAACAGCGCATCCGGTGCGAATGCGACAAAGTTGGCGGTTGCCAGCCGCCGCGCCACATCCTCAATATAGGGATTCAGGCCGCGGTTCTCGTGGATCACCAGCACCGCGGGCAGCTTGCCCGCCGCCTTCGCCGGCTGCGCCATGTAGCCGCGCATCTTTCCCGAGCCGCTGGCCGAATCGTATTCAAGGTAAGCGGTCCTGATGCGCGGATCGTCCTTTTTTACCTGCTCCGCCCAGGCGAAGTTCGGCTGCAGGCTTTCCAGCATCGCCGCGGCGCCGAAGCCGCCCACCGCGTATTTTCCTGCGCGGTCGAGAAACTCGCGCCGGGTGATGCCGCCATGCACATAACCGTCAAACAGCTTCATCACTTCCGGCGGAAAATCGCCTGCCTGCCTGCGTTCCATGACCACCTCCAGAAAAATTACAGGGGGATGCCGAGCAGTTTCGCCGCCGTTTCGCTGAGCATGGCCCGGCGTTCGGCGTCGCTAAAGCCCGGCGCATTGAGAATATGGTTCACTGAATCGCTTTGCCACGGAATCGGATGGTCGGTGCCGATCACCAGCTTGTCGACGCCGACTTCCGCCGCCAGATGGCGCAGCGCTTCATCGGTAAACACCAGCGTGTCGTAATACATTCCACGCAGGTATTCAGTCGGTTTCTTTTTCAGTTTCACCCCGGTGTCCATTTCCGGCGCCACGCGCAGCGCATTGTCCGAACGCGGCGCATAGGAAGGCAGGTAGCCGCCGCCGTGCGCCGAGCAGATCTTCAGGCCCGGGAACCGGTCCAGCGTGCCGTCAAAAATCAGGTGCGACAGCGCAATCGTGGTGTCCAGCGGATTGCCGATGGTGTTCGACAGCCAGCCGTTGCCCTTGAAACGGGATTCGAGCTGCGGCGTGCTGCGCGGATGGATGAAAATCAGCACGCCGAGTTCCTCGGCCTTTTTCCAGAACGGATGCAGGTACGGATCGGAGAATTCCCTGCCCGGGATGCTGGTGCCGACCGCGGCACCGCGCAGGCCGAGTTTTTTCACCGCATGCTCGAGCTGCTGTGCCGCCAGCTCCGGAAACTGCAGCGCCACGGATGCGTAGGCGACAAAGCGGTCAGGATAGGTGCCGCACCAGTCGGCGAGCTTTTCATTCTGGATGCGCACCACCTCCTCAGCCAGGTCGCGCTCGGCGTGATACCACACCGGGTTGATGCTCAGCGCCTCGATGTCGATACCCTGCTCGTCCATCTCGGCGAGGCGCCGCGAACCGACGTCGCCGATGCCGGGACCGCGCTGCTCCTCGACGGTCATGCCGAGCAATGCCAGCGCCTCTGCCACCACGCAGTGCGCATGCACATCGATGGTTTTCACGCGTTTGCCGCCGACCATCACCTGGCGGCGGCGCCCGCCGGCCGGCTGCGCCGCAGCCGAATTCGTCATGTTGCAGCCGGTGAAAATCAGGCCGCCGTCGTGTTCACAACAATGCTCCGTGTTGCGTATGGCCATGCACTCCCCCTTGGTGATGGTGGATCGTCGTCCACCGGAATTGTGGCTGCGGCCACGCAACCGCGGCCGGGCCGCCAGAATACCAGCGCGCCCATGTCCACACCATGAGCATTTCACAGGCAAAACCCGCCGCTGCTCTTACAATCCTCGAACGGGGGACAGGACATGGATCACGGCATCTGGGCGATCTGGTACGACATCGCGGCCAGCGATAAAAACGCATACCTGGACTGGTTCCACACGATCCATATCCCGGAGAAGCTGTCACGCCCGGGTTACCGCTGGGCTGCGCACTATGCACTGGGACATGGCGGCCGAGGCACCGGTTATCTCGCGTTGTTCGGCGGCGAAACGACGCAGACCTTCCTCAATCCGAGCCCCGGCCAGCTGGCCACGCGGCAAAGCGCCGAAACAAAAAAATTCATCGGCATGCGCCTGCAGCCCGCCGCCTGCATCCTCGCCGAGGAAGCGCGCGTCGACGGTCCCGATGCCGGCAAACGCGGCCCCGGACTGACCACGGGCCCGGTGCTGCAGATCGGCCACTACAACGCCCCCACGCCCGCCGTCGAAGACGACCTCGGCGGCTGGTACGCGCAACAGCGTTTTCCGCTGCTGGCGAAACTGCCCGGCTGCATCGGCGCGCGCAAAATGCTCGCCACCGTCGGCGCCCGCAAGCACGCGATCATTCACGAGTTCAGTTCGCTCGAATTGCGTGAACGGCACTTTGCCGCGCATGAGACCGAACGCGAGGACCCGAACACCTGGATGGGCCGCGTGGTGCCGCAGCTCGAACACGCGCCCTATTCCCCTGCCGTCGGCAGCCGCATCTGGCCGGCGGCATGACCACCCCCCGTCACGACAAATCCGAAAACTTGTTCACAAGGAACCCTTGATGTCCACGATTGCCCGCACCCTCCGTTTCGCCGCCCTGCTCGCCACTGCACTGCTGGCCGGCATCAGCACCGCCGCTGCCGCCTACCCCGACCGCCCGATCCGGCTGCTGCTGCCGTTTCCGCCGGGCGGCCCGAGCGACATCGTCGCGCGCCTGGTCAGCCAGAAACTCAATGACTCGTTCGGCCAGCAGGTCGTCATCGACAACCGCGGCGGCGCAGCCGGCGCCATCGCCTGCGAGATCGCAAAAAACGCGGTGCCCGACGGCTACACGCTGATGCAGGCCACCGTGGGCACGATGACCATCAATCCGTACCTCTATCCCAAGCTGGCCTATGACCCGGTGCGCGATTTCGCGCCGGTCTCGCTGCTGACCGAAACGCCTTACCTGCTGGTCGTCAATCCGCGCCTGCCGGCCAAAACGGTGAAAGAACTGGTGGCCTACGCCAAGTCGCGCCCGCACCAGCTCAACTTCGCCTCCGGCGGCGTCGGCACCGGCAACCATCTCTCGGGCGAGCTGTTCCGCATTTCCGCCGGCATCGACATCGTGCACATTCCCTACAAGGGCAGCGGCCTCGGCCAGAACGACGTGCTCTCCGGCCAGGTGCAGCTGATGTTCATCAACCTGCTGCCGGCGCTTCCGCATGTCACGGCCGGACGCCTGCGCGGCCTCGGCGTGACCAGCGCCAAACGCTCCACCGCGGCGCCGGAGATTCCCACCATCGCCGAAAGCGGCTTTCCGAAATATCAATCCACGTCCTGGCACGGCGTCGTGGTACCGGTCAAAACACCCCCCGCCATCATCAAGCAGCTGCATACCGAACTGGCCAAGGTCGCGCAGCAATCAGACATGAAACAGCGCCTCGAATCGCAGGGCACCGACGTCATCGGCAGCACGCCGGAGGAATTCCGCGCGCTGATCAAGGCCGAATCGACCAAGTGGTCCGGCGTGATCCAGTCCGCCGGCATCAAGCCGGAGTGACTCCGACTCGGGCGGGTTCCATAAGTATTTGTTTCAATTCATGTTTTTAAAGGGGCGTTTGACATGAATTTCAACGCCATGGCCTGGGCGCAATTCGGAGGGGATTTCCACCAAGCAAAAGCTGCAAAACAACGACGGCACGGTCATCACCGCAGAAATCCTTGCTGAACCCACCACCGCGAACAAGGCGCCCAATCCCTTACGCGGCTCTCACACCAGGGGCTACATCAACCCAAAATTCCAGACCATCTGAATTTGGACACAATCAGGTCAACAAGCTCAGCACCTTGGTGGCTTGAGATTCCGCCTCCAGAGCCCGAATGAGTGCAACTGCAGAATTCAAGTCATCCGCCGCAACCGGTTTCATCGAAAACGAGACACAGTCGCGGAATTTCGCCTCGAGGCGCTCCCAAGAAACCGGATTCTTCGAGTCGCCGGGCACACTCGTCGGTCTGTGCTCAAAACGCCGGCCGTCACGGGTGACAATCTCAACCGAGGTCTTCGATACGTCCTGCGAGCCGCCCTTGCCCGTGACCGGCTGGGTGCCTGCCCGGTAGCTGACCCGGTCGGCCATGGCGAGGACCGCCGGATCGCGGAGTCCCTCCTCGGTATAGTCGCGCAGCGTCACGTTGCCCTTCGCCATCATCACCGCAGTCGTGAACGGGATGCTGAACTTTCCGTCAATGCTGACTTTGGGCCGGCGCTTTGCCGCGAGCGGTTCACACAGTTGCTGCGTACCGCCGGTGCCGCCAACGATGGTGATCGACTCGATGTCTTCGGGCTTGAGGCCATGTTGCTCCCGAATGGCCAGCGTCGAAGTATTCGTCGTGCGTGTGTAGGCACATGCCGGCCACACCTTGAAGCCGTGTTTATCCAGAATCGGAAACTTCACGCCGAGCCCGTCCACGATCCCGTCCCAATCGGGCTCGCAGCCACGAATGTAAGTTCTGAAGAAACCGTAACGGCCCTCGATGAAGTCCTTCGAGCCGATGATGCCGCGCCGCGCAAGTTCCGCCGCGAGCACAGCGCCCTGACCGGAGAAGCCCGCCTGCATAGAACGCATGTGGGTCGCAGCACCTTCGGCCATCTGGCGCGTGCCGCTCATCTGGTTAAAGCCGATGCCGAGCGCGTTCTCCATTTGCTCCGCGTCGAGCTTCAGCAACCTGCCGGCGGTCGCGGCGCCGGCGGCGAAACCGATCAGCTGCGTCGCAAACCAGCCCTCGGTCATCGTCCAGTCCGGCACGTCAATGGCGCGGCTGATGCGCGTCATGATGTCCATGCCCGCGGCGACGGCCGTAATCAGTTCGCGGCCTGTGACCCCACCCATCTTTTCCGCGACTGCGAACGCAACCGGAATCGTGACTATGCCCGGATGACCGCTCTCACCCATATCGTCGTAATCGAGCATGTGGCCGAGGCTGCCGTTGACAAACGCCGCCCATGCCGCGGGCGCCTTGCTGCCGAAACCGAGTATCGTCGCCTCGGGTTTTCCGCCCATGTCGGCAACATAGGCGTCGAGGATCGCCGCCTCGGGCGCCAGCGTGCTTGCGCCTATGGATACGCCCAGGGTGTCCATCACACATTGCTTGATGAGATCGACCAGCGCTGGCGGCAGCGCTTCGTATTGCAGCGTCGCCGCATGGCGGGCAAGCGCGCGGGTGACGCCCGGCGGATTGCCGACAGCATCTCTTTTCCCGGCAGCGGTGACCCCGCTCATTTCGCCTCCGGCTTCTTGCCCAGCCCAAGGTTGTTGATGATTTTTCCCCAGCGCCGAGTCTCGGCCAGGATTAAATCCCGGAACTGCGCCGGCGTGTTCGGCGGAGCCGCCTCAGCGCCGTCTGCAGCCAACCGATCCTTCATCTCCGGTGCATTGACCACTGCACTGACTTCACGATTGAGCGTCAGCACCACAGCCGCCGGGGTACCGTTGGGCGCAAGCAAGCCATACCAGCTGCGCAGGTCATAACCAGGCACGGTTTCGGCAACAGTCGGTATATCCGGCATGGCCTGGGCCCGCTGCGGACTGGTGATCGCGAGCGCTTTCAGCTTGCCGCTCCGGACCAGCGGTGACGCCGTGAGCGTATTCGTTATTGCAAGTTGGACCCGGCCACCCATCACATCGATCATCGACAGGCCGCTGCCCTTGTACGGGATATGCGTCATCTCGACCGCGGCCATGGACTTGAATAACTCCATGCCCAGATGCACAACGGAGCCGATGCCGCTTGACGCGTAAACCAGTGGCTTCGCCCTGGCCAGCGCAATCAATTCCTTGACGGAAGCTGCGGGCAGGGATGGTGTTGCCACCATCAGGTAGGGCTGCGACAGTATCATGCCCACCGGCGTAAGTTCTTTTGAAATATTGGTGGTCACCGTGCCAAGAAGCATCGCTGTCACGTTTTGCGCGCTGAGCGCCACCAGCGTGTAGCCGTCAGGGCTGGCCTGGGCACCCAGTTGCAGCGAAATGGCCCCGGTTGCCCCAGCCCGATTGTCGACAACGACCGATTGCCCGAAACGCTCAGAGAGTTTTTGCGCAACTGCACGGGTCATCAGATCGCTGCCACTGCCTGCGGGGGTTCCGACCAGAACCCGCACCGGCCTGTTTGGATAGCCGGATGGTTTTTGTTGTGCAACTGCCATGTCGGCAAAACCAGCGCACGCCAGAATCATCGCCAAAAATAGAGCCCTCATATTCCACCCCCTGTTTGTGCAACTCAACATCAGGAACCACTGCCCGCCGTTACCACCACTTCGTCGCCCTCAACCGTGAAACGGTGCGCAAAATCTTCAGACACCCAATCCATGAAGCGCACCGCATCGTCAAAACGATCATCACCATGACGCAACACTTCGGGACGCAACGCCTTGTCGATCAGCACCGGAAGGAAGGACACCCGTTGGACTCCATCGCGGGACAAATGGGCCTTGGCAATCAGGCTGCGTTTGGCGTCGGCGCCATAGGAGAGGTGCGGATAATCCGGATCCAGTGTGACGCCGTAACGTTTCTCGAATGCGGCCGCCTTCTCCGGAGTCTTGGCGGTCGAAGACATGATGAAGTTTGAAAGGCTGTAGAAACAGACTTTGCCCTGGTGCACGCCCACTGCCTTGGGTGTATGCGCGTGGTGGCCGAGTATGAGACCGGCTCCGGCAGCAAACGCTGCGTTGGCCACAGTCAGCTGATAATCGGCAATCATGCGCGGTATGTAATGGATGCCCCAGTGCAGGGATACCACGACGTTGTCGGCCTGCACCTTGGCGCGCCGGATATCTTCCACCATGCCGGCAAGATCTTCTTCAAACGGCACCGTAACCACCCGCGGCGGCACGCCGGCCTGGTAATCGAAGGGCTCATAGTAAGTGTGGGCGCGCATCGGCGCGATGCCCGCGCGGTCAGGGCCGGCGGCGTAGCCCGCCTGCAATATCGAGCAATAGGCCAGGAAGGCGGTCTTGACCCCGTTTTTTTCGATGATGGCCGGCGTACGCGCCTCGTCGAGGTTGCGGCCCGCACCGATGACCTGGAAACCCTTGCCGCGGAATAGCGCCACCGTGTCGAGCAGCGCATCCTCGCCCCAGTCCATTGCATGGTTGCTGGCGAGGGAGACCACATCGAAACCGCATTCCGAAAACACCGAGGCCATATGCGGCTTCACCCGGCTGTGCGCACCGCCGGAATGCACCTGGAACGCGCCACGCTCGGAATAAACCCGCTCGACCTGCGCAAACCGGATGTCGGCCGTCGCCAGCACCGGTTTTGCCAGCGCGGCATAGGCATCGACCGGCTCGTGGATGGGACCAACGTCGCCGCAGGCCATCAGTGTCACGGAATTTGGCACGCTCATTTTGGCACGCTCAATTTGTCACTCTCGATTGCCTCAGATCATCAGGCCATGAATAAACAGCTGCGCCGCCGGTCGTAAACACCGAAGGTCAACCTGCGTATTTTTTCAACGCAGCAGCGGCCATGTAGCGCTCCTCCAGCTCGCGCTGCTTTTCGCCACCCTCACCATCAGGACCGGGATCGGGACGCGGATAGGGATTGTTCCTGCGACTGGCCTGAAAATCCTCCCACGCCACGATTCCGCGGCTCTGGAAATCCCGCATGAAATCATGCAGCGCCGCCCACATCACCTCGTGCGTGAATCCCGGATACCAGGCGATGTTGACGCCGAGCGCCAGATGTTCATCCAGCCCGAGGTAACGCGGAAGTTTGCCCTTCATGAAGGAAAGCGGCCCCTCGACCGCCGCCCGCGCCTGCCGGATCTCGTCCAGCGAATGCGGCGACTCGAGCTGCACCCAGTCCACACCCGCCTCGGAACGGTAAAGCTGCAGGCGGCGGATGCAGTCCTCAAGGCTGCTGTTCACCGCATCACGCGCATAACACTGCGACATGATCACAAAATCCGGATCAATCTCGTTTTTCATGTCCACGGCGGCGCGATAACGTGCGATCGCCTGCTCCACCGGCACCACCTCGACCCCGGCGCTTTGAGTACGCCGCTTGCCCTCGATCGGCTGGTCATCAATACGCACGCCGGCCACGCCGGCGCGGATGCATTCCCGCACCATCCTGCGCACCGCCATGATGCCGCCGTGCCCGGTGTCGCCGTCCATGATGACCGGGAAGTTCGCGCTTTGTGCGATCCATCCCGCAATCTGCACACACTCGGTCATCGTCGCCGTGCCCACATCCGACAGTCCGGTGTAGGAGCCGACGACGCCACTGGTACCGACAAACCCGCATTCGCAGCCGGCCTGCTCCATGATGCGGGCATGGGTCGCCGTGGGCGGATGCAGCACCACCAGCACCTTGTCCTTCCGTTGTATCAGTTCGCGCAGCCGCGCGGATTTTTTGCCAGTGTCCATGCTCAGGCCGCCTTCGATAATGCGCTGCGCGCGTGCGCCGCCGCCTCGCGCCCGGCGATGCGCCCGAACACCGAGCCCGCCATCAGGCCGGAACTGCCGGGATAGTTGAAATAAAACAGCCCGCCGACCAGCTCACCGGCGGCGAACAGCCCCGGCAGCGGCGCGTCCGCAATGTCGAGCACGCGGGTCGCGGTGTCGATCTTCAGCCCGCCGAAAGTGAAGGTGATGCCACAGGTCACGGCGTAGGCCGAGAAAGGCGCTTTCTCGATCGGGTTCGCCCAGTTCGATTTTTCGATGGCAAGCCCGGTCGTGCACTTGCCGTCCTTGATGTTGGGGTTGAACGCGGCGTCCCGCTTCACCGCAGCGTTGAACTCGCGCACGGTCTTCAGGAACTGCGGCGGATTGACGTCTTCCATCTTCGCCACCAGCTCCTCCAGCGTATCGGCCTGGACTTTGGTCGTGCCCTTGGAACGGTACTCGTCATGAAGCAGGTGATCGACCTGCGAATCAAAGACATGCCATGCGTAACCGCCCGGCTGCTCCAGAACCACGCGGCCGTACTTCGCATAGGTGTAGTTGCGGAAGTCGGCGCCTTCATCGACGAAACGTTTGCCCTCGGCATTCACCATGATGCTGAACGGATATCCGTTGCGGCTCGCGGTGATCGGCCGTTCCAGTTCGCCGAAATCCGGCGCATACCGCTCCCAGGAAACCGAGTGACAGCCTGACCACTGCCCGTACGGCTGCGCTCCGATATCGATGGCCATGCGGATGCCGTCGCCGGTGTTGTAGCGGGTGCCGCGCACCTTGGCCATGTCCCAGCCCGGTCCCAGATAACGCGCACGCCATTCGCGGTTGGCCTCAAAGCCGCCCGCCGCAAGCACCACGGCCTTGGCGCTGATTTCCTCTTCGACGCCGTTCGCGCGCACACGCACACCCTGAATCCCGTCGCTGCCGCAGATCAGGCCGATGGCCTGGGCGCCGTAGCGGATCTCCACGCCCTGTTTTTCAGCGGCCGTATATTCAGACTGCACCAGCCCGCGCCCGCCGCCCGCCGCCTCGACCACCGTGCCACCGAAAAACTTGAACTTGCCTTCGTGTTTGAACGCATAACGCCCGAAGCGCGGCACAAAACGCACACCCCTGCCGTGCAGCCATTGCACAGTCTCGGTACTGTTGAGCACCAGCATCTCTGCCAAGTCCGGATCACAATAGTATTGCGTGACGCGGCCCAGATCGTCGAGGTACTGCTCGGTGGTGTATTCACCGAAATCGGTATTGGCAATCTCCCCCTCGGAGAGATCCGGCACGACCGTTCTCACGGTATCCGCGCCATGGTGCACCATGCGAAAGCCGCCACCCGTGTAAGCACTGTTGCCGCCCCGCTGGGCTTCCGGCGCACGCTCAAGCAAAAGAACCGTCGCATTGTTCTCGCGCGCCGACAAGGCGGCGCAAAGAGCAGCATTACCGCCGCCCACCACGATCACATCGTATGTTTTTCCCATCGTGTTTCCCATGATCACTCCTGTTTATCCAGACCGCCACGACCGGTCAGTGCGGCCTCGCGGATATAACGCTCATAAGCAAACTGCAGCAATCCGCCGCATTCGAAGATCTGTTCGATGCCCGCGGGGTATTTATTCACCGGCAAAGTGGCGCCGGTGGCCGGGTTGACGATCACGCCTTTCGGGTAATCCACTTCCAGGGTGTCGCCGTCCTCCGCCAGGGCGGTGATGCCCGGCACGACAAAGATCGGGATCGCCCGCGAGATGCTGTTGCGCAAAAAAAGCCGCGACACCGACTCGGCGATGATTGCGGCGATGCCGACTTCGCGCAGCACCAGGCCGGGCCTGCTGGAGCCGCAGCCGAAGTTGCGCCCTGCGATCATGATGTCGCCGGGTTTGACCTCGCGCGGAAACTCGGCCCGGTACACTTCCATGGTGTGCTGCTTCAGCTCCTCCATGGTCGGATACTGGTAGTAGGGATTGATGGCGTCGGTCTCGATCGAATCGCCGAACTTCCACACCCGGCCGCGGATCAGCCGATTAAGGTCAAAGCCCACTGAACATCTCCTTCGGGTTGACGATTTCGCCGGCCACCGCTGCGGCCGCCACCGTCAACGGGCCGCCCAAGTAGATTTCGGCCTTGGCGCTGCCCTTGCGGCCCTTGAAATTGCGAGTGGTGGCGGTAATACAGACCTCGCCATCCGACAGGAAACCCACGCGGGGCTGGCAGATGCCGCAGCCGGGCGTGATGACCTGGGCGCCGGCCTCGATCAGCGTTTCGATCAGACCCGCCTTCAGGCATTGCAGATACACCTGCTGCGAGGCCGGCGAGATCAGGAAACGCACGCCTTTCGCGACCTTGTGCTTTTTCAGCACACGCGCCGCAATCTCGATGTCTTCAAAACGGCCGTTGGCGCAGGAACCGATCTGCGCCTGGTTGATGCGCGTGCCGCGCGCCTCGTCCACCGGAACCACGTTGCCGAACTGGTGGGGTTTGGCGACCACGAAGGGCATGTCGTCGACGTTGAGGCGGACTTCCTTTGCATACTGCGCGCCCGGGTCCGCAGCCAGCGCTTCAAAGGGCAGCTCCGTCCTTTTGGTGACGAACTGCCGCGTCACCTCATCCATGCCGAACATGGCGAATTTGGCGCCGACCTCCACACCGTGCGTCGACAGGCACATCCGGCTGTCGATGGACAATTGCGGCACCAGCGTGCCGGCGTATTCAATCGACATGCCCTGCGCGAAGTCGTCGCCGTACCGGCCGGCCAGATAAAGAATGATGTCTTTCGAAATCGGGTAATCCGGCTGTTTGCCGTCGAGCACCACGCGGACCGACTGTGGCACCTGGAACCACAACTCGCCATACAGCAGCACATAGAGCATGTCGGCACGGGTGATGCCGGTGGCGCCGGCGTTGACCGAGCCATAACCGAGGGTGTGGGAATCATTGCCGACCACCAGCTCGCCGGGCCGCACCAGGCCGTAGTCGAGCATCATCTGGTGGGCGATGCCGGGCTCGGAATCATGAAAACATTTGATGCCCAGCCGTTCGACTTCACGGCGGGCCACCGCATTTTCATCCGCCAGTTTCTGGCTCAGCGTGGGCTGGTGGTGATCCAGCAGCACGTAGACTTTGTCGCGATCCCAGACTTTGGGCAAACCATCCTTGAAGCCGGCCTCGATCGCCAGATCATGCATGGGCTCGGCTGCGTGGTAGTGGCACATCGCGCCGTCGATCCGCGCCTCGAGAAAATCGCCTGCGCGCACCTCTTTTCCAGCCAGGTTGTGCCGCGTGAGCAGCTTTTCCGCCATCGTCTGCGCCATGAACAAATCCGGTTAATTCAAAAATGATTGGTAATCGGCAAGCCGTCCCGCAACAGGCGCGGGTCAGGCAGGCCGCTGACTAAGCCTCGGTTTCGGGGAACAGCCGCTTCAGCCGTTCGCGCTGCGCGGCCTGCACATGCGCGCGCGCGATCTTCTCTGCGGCGTCAGCGTCACGCTTCGCGATGTGTTCCGCCAGCGTCGCATGCTCCCTGGCCGCCGTCTGCGCACGCTCGGGCAACAACATCAGCGGTGAACCCAGCAGCCACATCGAGTCATTCACCGCGGCAAGGCTCTTTTCCAGATAACGGTTGTGTGCCCCGCGGTGTATCGCCTCATGGAAACGCCGGTTGTTCTGCGACAGCGCCTCATGGTTGCCCGCCAGCTGGCGCTCGCGCTCCACCAGATCGAGCAGGGACTGCACTTCAATGTCGGAGGCGTGGCGCGCACAAAGCCGCGCGGCCGTGCCTTCGAGCACCTCGCGCATGGCGTAAAGCTCCATCACCGCCTGCCGGTCGAGATGGGCGACGATCAGGCCGTTGCGGGGTTCGTGCTCAAGAATGCCTTCGCCTTCAAGCCGGCGGATCGCATCACGTACGGGAGTACGGCTCAGATTGAGCCAGGCCGCGATTTCGACTTCCATCACCCGGTGCCCGGGTGCGAACTGACCCTGCTGGATGGCGTCGCGCAGGCGTCGATAGGCGTGTTCACTGCGCGAGCCGTGGCGCAGTGTCTTTGGTCCCGATTTCGCTCTTGGCGTGCTGGCGCTCGGCATGCGTTCGTGCTTTCGTTTGAAAATTATGGAAGTTGACGGGATGATAGCGAGATTGTACTCTCGTGTATACACGTGGACTCATTACCATCATATTTACCATCACACAAGCAGAAATATTATTATAAAACAATGACTTGATGTTTTTCCTGGCTTCCAGTGAACAGCACTCCGGTCTAAATCGAGGAGCATCCGCATGTCCAAGTTTCATGTTCTGGCGTCTGCACTGCTGGCATCCGCAATGTCCTTGCACGCCCACGCGCAAAACACCTACCCGACCAAGGCTGTCCGTCTGGTCGTCGGCCAGGCACCGGGCGGTGCCACCGACGTCATCGCGCGGCTGGTCAGCCCCAAACTCAGCGAACAGCTGGGGCAGACCGTCCTGGTGGAAAACCGTACTGGCGCTGCCGGCTCGATCGGCGCGACGTTTGTCGCAAAAAGCGCCCCCGATGGTTACAACCTGCTGGTGGTCTCCAGCAGTTATGCCATCAACCCCAGCCTGTACACCGAGCTTCCGTTTGACCCGGTGAAAGATTTGATGCCGGTATCCCTGATTGCAGAAGCGCCTTTTCTGCTGGTCGTGCATCCTTCACTGCCGGTGCGCACAATTAAAGACCTGATTGCATTTGCCAAAGCAAAGCCGGGCGTGCTCAATTACGCCTCGGGCGGCAATGGCAGCTCGGGACACCTTGCCGGCGAATTGTTCACCTATCTGGCCAATGTGAAAATGGTGCATGTTCCGTACAAGGGCACGGGCCTCGGGCTGGTGGACGTGATCGCGGGACAAGTGCATATGACATTCGGCAGCGTGCTGTCCTCGCTGGGCCATGTCAAAAACGGGCGCCTCCGGGCATTGGGCGTCACCAGCGCGACACGATCTGCCGGCGCGCCCGAACTGCCGACGATCGCCGAGGCAGGCGTACCCGGTTACCAGACGACCACCTGGTACGGCTTGCTGGCCCCAGCCAATACGCCCGCCACAATTGTTAACCGACTGAGCGATGAAATGAAAAAAGCCATTGAAACGCCCGACGTCAAGAGCAGAATCCTCAACGATGGTGCAGACCCTCGCGGCAGTTCACCGAAGCAGTTTCAAACACATCTGGCAGCCGAAATGAAACGGGCCGCCGAAATCATCAAACGCGCCCAAATCAAAAACTGACCAGACCTTGCTTGCGCTGCGACCCGGTCAATAAGCCTCAGCCGGGGAATTTTCTATAAGCATTTGTTTTAATTCATGTTTTTATAGTAGTATTTGACATGGATTACACCACCCTCGGCCGCACCGGCCTCAAGGTCAGCGTCGCCGGACTCGGCTGCGGCGGCAACAGCCGCCTCGGACTCGCCACCGGCAAACACGAATCCGACGCCATCGGCATCGTGCAAAGCGCGCTCGACCTCGGCGTGAATTTCATCGACACCGCGCAGTTCTACGGCACCGAGCGCGTCGTCGGCAAAGCCATCAAGGGTCGCGCGCGCGATTCGGTGGTGATCTCGACCAAGCACAAGGTGCGGCACAACGACGGCGCCGTCATCACCACCGCGGAAATTCTCGCCGGGCTCGACCACTCGCTGCGCGCGCTCGGCACCGACCATGTCGACCTCTTTTGCCTGCACACCGTGCTGCCCGCCGAATACGACCGCGTGATGCAGGAAATCACGCCGGTGCTGCTGCGCGAAAAAGACAAGGGCAAGTTCCGCTTCCTCGGCATCACCGAATTCGCCGGGCGCGACCATCGCCACGACATGCTCGCCCGCGCGCTGGCCGACGACTGCTGGGACGCGGTGATGGTCGCCTTCCACCTGCTCAACCAGAACGCGCGGCAGCGCGTGTTCCCGGCGACCCGCGCCAAGAACATGGGCACCCTGCTGATGTTCGCGGTGCGCGCGATTTTCAGCACCCCGGGACGGCTGCAGCGCGACATCCTCGAACTCGTCTCCGAGGGCAAACTGCCGAAATGGATGGCCGACAAGAAGCAGCCGCTGGATTTCCTGCTGCATGAACAGGGCGCGCAGGACATCATCGAGGCCGCCTACCGCTATGCGCGGCACGAACCTGGCGGCAACGTCGTGCTCTTCGGCACCGGCAACCCCGACCACCTCGCGCCCAACATCAACGCCATCCTGAAACCGCCGCTGCCGGCGGCAGACCTGAAAAAAATCGAGGAACTGTTCGGCGCGCTGGAAGGCGTGGGCCTGGACGAAATCATCCAGAAGCGCTGACCCCGCCCGCAGCGGGCATCCCGCAACAGAGGAACCTCCATGAAACTCTACGGCACCCCCGGCAGCCCGTTCGTGCGCAAGGTGCGCATCCTGATCGGCGAAAAAAACATCCCCTGCGAATACATCGTCGCCCGCGCATCGACCCCGGATTCACCGGTGCCGCCCTTCAATCCGCTGGCAAAAATCCCCACGCTGGTGTGCGACGACGGCCGCGGCCTCTACGATTCGCCGGTGATCATCGAATACCTCGATGCCTTCGGCAGCGGTCCCGCGCTGATTCCCGCCGGCTTTGAAGCGCGCATCGAGGTCAAACGCTGGGAAGCCCTGGCCGACGGCATCGCCGAAGCCACCGTCAACATCAACCACGAATACCGCGAACCCGCCGACAAGCAGCGTTCGGCGGAATGGTTCGGCAAACAGCAGCTGAAAATCGACCGCGGGCTCGCGGTGATGGAAAAAGACCTCGGCGACGGCGAATACTGCAGCAACGGGCGTTTCACGCTGGCGGACATCGCCGCCGGCTATGCGCTGGGCTATCTGGATTACGCCTTGCCTGATTATGAATGGCGCGGCAGACACCCTGCGCTGGCGCGGCTCGCCGCGCGGCTGGCATCACGCCCGTCGTTCAGCAGCACCGGGCACGGCAAAAGCTGACCGCGGCTACCACACCCGCGGCAGCATCAGCCCGAAGGCGCCGATCAGCGCCAGCGCGATAAACACGATGATGCCGCCGGCGATGCGCGGATAGGCCGCCACCCAGGGATCGAGCTTCATGCTCATGTTGTCGACGCCCTTGGTGATCTTGCGTTCCGAATACCACTGGCTGCCGCGCGCCTCCAGCGCGACGATGGCCGCCGGAAAAAACGCGAGCAGGATGCCGAGCGCGACGCCGACCAGGTTGCCCGCCACCAGCATCCAGCGCACGCTGTCCACCAGCGTCTCGGCCAGCGCCGGCGTCTTCGTCCTGAGATTCAGCGAAAACACCACCGCGCCCGCATCAAAGCGCGCCAGCAGGCCGAACAGCGCGAATGCGCCGCCGAGGATGAACACCGCCGCGAACCAGTAACGGTATTTCTGCACCGCCTGCCGCGTATCGCGCGGAATCTCCAGCGGCTTTGACGCGCCGCGCATCGACACCCAGCGGTTCATGCCGCCAAAAATGCGCAGCGCCGCCGCGCTGTTGAGGATCAGCCCGAGGCCGGCCGCGAGCAGCGCGACGCCCGCGATCAGAAAAAACAGCACCGTCGCCTGCGCCAGCCACAGCCGCAGCGATTGATGATCCATCACGTTCAGCAAATCCATGTTCATCTCCTCCCGGGCCCTGCGGGATGCAGCACTCCCGATGCCGCACATTGTCCCCCATAAGCGCAGCCGGACTGCGTTCTGTTTCAGCCGGCCGCGCGGCATGCATTCCCTGCCCGGCCAAAATGCGCAACAATCCCGCTCACCGCTGCAGGCAGCACCGCACCGGTGAATGCATATAACTATTTGAATTAATTATTATTTTTATGGTTGCCGCCAGGACGGATTTTCCCCTGTGATCCAGCCCCCTCCCAAACACTGCGCACCGCGGGCATGAGCGCCTTCCGCGACAGCGATTTCCGCAAGCGCCACGGCCCGGCGATCATCGCGCTGGCGTGGCTGGTGATCGGCATCGCGCTGGTGATGATGGCTTCGCAGATGCGCACGATCCCCGGCCGCGACGACCTGCGCCAGGCCAGCGGCGTCATCGACAATCTGCACGAAGACAGCCGCTACGTGCGCCACGGCCCCAATGTCTACATGCTGCGCCTGCAACTGCTCGATGCGGACACCGAATACCGCATCGACAGCGGACGCCTCAACCTGCCCGCCTCCTATTTCCGCGCCAGCCGCGCACTGCGCCGCGGCAACGAAGTCACGCTGTGGTACGAAGCGCATCCCGATTTCGGCAACCGGCTGTGGCAAATTGACCAAGGGGGCCGGCGCCTGATCGACTACCGCGAAACCTTCGACCACGAAAGCAGCGAGCAGATGAACACCTGGCTGATCCTGCTCGGCTACCTCGTCGCCACGCTCGCCGTGGTGCCGCTGCTGCTGATGTGGCAGCGGCGCGTGAAGGCCGGTGATGCGGCACAGCAGGCTGTTGCGGGAAATCCTGCTGACTGATTCATTGCCGGCAATCGCCTAAAGCCAACACGCTTCAAGCCAACGCCGGCACAAACAACAAAAAACTTGACGGTATTCCCGCCCGGAGCGCAGAGTCTGCGCACACCCGGCCTCCCCGGCGCCCTGAACGCGGGCCGCCGCGGATCGAGCCACCGTGCCATCGTTGAAAATCTTTGAGGAGAGATTCCAATGAAATCCGCGCCTACAGCCATCACCTCGTCTCTCGCGGCCCTGATCCTGCTGGCTGCATGCGCTGCGCCGGTCCATGCACAAACGCCGTATCCGAACCAGGCCATCAAGATCATCTGCGCCTTCCCGGCCGGCGGTGGCACCGACCTCACATCACGCCTCCTGGCCGAACAGCTGCAGAAAATCCTCGGCCAGCAGGTCGTCGTCGAGAACCGCACCGGCGCCAGCGGCATGATCGGCACCGGCTTCGTCGCCAAGGGGCCGAACGACGGCTACACGCTGCTCGTCAATTCCGGCGAGGTCGCGCTGAATCCGCATCTCTACAAGGACAAGATGGCCTATGACTGGGACCGCGAACTGCAGCCCGTCACGCGGCTGGTCAAAGTGCCGAACCTGCTCGCAGTCAACATGGAGATTCCGGCAAAAACCGTCGGTGAACTGATCGCCCATGCCAAGGCGAACGCCGGCAAGCTCACCTTCTCGTCGAGCGGCGTCGGCAATCCGCAGCAGCTGACCGGCGAAATGTTCAACAAGATGGCCGGCGTCAAAATCGAGCACGTGCCGTACAAGGGCGCCGCACCGCAGCTGGCCGCCCTCGCCGGCAATCACGTCACGATGACCTTTGTCAGCATCGGCGCCGCGCGTCCCTTCATCGACGCCAAAAAGATCCGTCCGATCGGCGTCACCTCGACCACCCGTGTCGCCGTGCTGCCGGACGTGCCCGCGATCTCCGATACGATCGCCGGCTTTGAACTCGTCAACTTCTTCGGTTTTCAGGCCCCCGCGGGTATTCCCGGGCCGATACTGAAAACGCTCAACACCGCAGCAGTGCAGGCACTCAATTCGCCGGACATGTCCGCCAAGCTGAAAGCCTCGGGATTCGAACCGTCGCCCACGACGCCCGAAGAGTTCCGCGAATTCATCCGCAGCGAATCAGCCAAGTTCGCGAAAATCATCGCCGACGCCGGCATCAAGTTCGAAAACTGATCCAGGCAGGAACGGCGGCCTGAGGGCCGCCGTTCCTGCCTACTCTGGCCTCAGTGCAGGTGCAGTCCGCGCGATTTCAGCAGACTACCAGCACCGCACTCGGGGCATACTCATAAATATTTGATTTTATTGGTTTTTTAGCTCCCGTCATTCCGGCCAAGCGCAGCTTGAGCCGGAAACCAGTGCCAGACCTTTCTGGATTCCGGCGCGCCCAATGCACGACCGGAATGACGAAACAAAAGCCACTGTGGTATGTGTGTGAGGCCTTCACTCCACCATAAAAAAGAATATGAGCGACTCCGGCCACACCCTCGACATCAACGCCACCTTCCGCGGCGGCGGCC
>CAZSIR010000006.1:0-48112 GCA_964606765.1 uncultured Bordetella sp.
GCAGCGGCTCAGCGAATCGAGCACCTTGCCGGCGACGGCGGCGGCATTGCCCATGGCCTGCTGCTGATCCTGGCCGAGATCTTCCAGCAGGATGACGAATTCGTCGCCGCCCAGCCGCGCCACGGTATCCGTGCTGCGCACCCCCCCCTTGAGCCGTTCCGCCACTTCGCACAGCAGCAGGTCCCCGGCTTCATGTCCCAGCGTGTCGTTGATCACCTTGAAGCGGTCGAGGTCGATGAACAGCACCGCGAGCCGGCTGGCGTTGCGTTTCGCCAGCGCCAGCGCGTGCTCCAGCCGCTGGTTGAACATCATGCGGTTCGGCAGTTGTGTCAGGCCGTCATGCGCTGCGACAAACTTGAGCGCCTCCTCGGCTTCGCGCCGACCCAGGTACTGGCCGATCTGGCGCCCGATGGATTGCGCCGTGCCGACCAGCGCCTTTTCAGAGGCATGCGCGCCGCGGTGATAAAACTCCATGACCCCCACCACCTCGCTGCCGCGCAACAGCGGAAAGGCAAATGCGCCATGCAGTCCTGCGCGCCAGATCAGGTTGGCGCGGCGGAAACCCTGGGCCGGGGCAACGTTGTTGATCCACACCGCCTCTCCCGAAGCGTAGGTGCGGCGCAGCAGTCCCTCCTGTTCGCCCGGCCGGGGGCGGATCACCCGCTGCATGCTGTCCTGCACGAATGCCTGCAGTTCCGGCGCATCCGCACCCCAGGAGGAAAAATATTCAAGCCCCTTTTTCTCCGGACTCCAGAACCAGGCGAGGCCGAACTCCCAGCCCATGTTGCCGCAGATGATCCTGATCAGCTCCGGAAACAGCTCCGCCAGATTGCGGTCTTCCGCCAGCACGCTGGTGACCGCATGCTCCATCGTGCGCCGCCGCTCTTCCTGCTTGCGGTCGGTGATGTCCACGATGGTGCCGATCAATCCGGCGACATTGCCGTCGCGGTGCCTGTAAGTCGCCTTGTAGTAAATGGTATCGAGCGGGTTCCCGTCCGCCGTGGTGATGCGGGTTTCGTAAATCTGGGTGCCGGGTGTTTTCCACAATTCCTGGTCCATCGCATGCAGACGTTCGGCGATTTCAGGCTGGTGGGGATAGAGGTCGTGGACGGTCTTGCCAACGAACATTTCCCGCTGCCGTCCGAACAGCGTCTCCCAGGCCTTGTTGACACCGATATAACGCCCGTCAGTCCCTTTGAAAAAAACCGGATTGGGCAGGGCCTCGATCAGTTCCCGCGTCCGGTGCTGCTCTTCATTGAGCCTGGCTTCGCTGGCCCGCAGGTCGGCGGTCGCCTGGTTGGCCCAGGCCAGTGCGCGGGCGCGCGAAGTCTGCAGCGCATGCACCAGTCCCGCCAGCAGCAGGCTGATCGCGACGCCGCACAGCAGCACGCCCCAGGGCAGCCAGCGCTGGACCGCGGAACCGAAGCCCGGGCGGGAACTGAAATACAGATTCCAGCGCCGCCCTCCGACTTCGATGGCGGAAACCTGCCGCAACACAGGCTGCATTTCCCCGTCTGCTTGGCCGGCGATGCGCTGCCCGGCCTGCAGGCGTTTGCTGTCAAACAGCAGATTTTTTTCGCCCGGCTCCAGTGTGCCGTTACCGCCTCCGGTGATCGGACCGGCGTCATGAATCCGCATATGGATCTGCCCGAGCGTGGACTCGCTGAACAATCCGCGCATGACATCGATGACCACGAAGGAGGCGCTGATGACCCCGGTAAAGGCATCCCGGCGCTGCGCAGCGGAATCCAGCGGCGCACCGGGTCGGTACAGGGGCAGACGCATGGCGAGGCCGGGATAACGGCTGGGATCCAGCGCCAGCGCAATCGGCCCCGAGGCCGTCAGCAGGCCCGAGTCGCGCACGCGGCTCAAAGCCTCCAGCCGCACCGGATCGCCGGCGAGATCCAGTCCTCGCGCGCCTTCGTTCCCCTTGCGCGGAACCACGTGACGCACAACGACATATTCATCCCGGCGCCCCGGCGGTTTGATCGCAAAATCCGCGTCACCAGCCCTGCGCGTGGCCGCCTCGAATGCAGGACGCTGCGCATCGGTGATGCGCTCGGCATAATGCACCACCTGGATTCCGGGATAACGCCGGCCCAGATCGAGGGCAGTCACGTATTCGGAAAACTCGCGCCCGGAAAAATGGCCGGCATTGGCCATATAGAGAGCGCGCGCGCCGGTCAGCACCTCGGAATAACTCCGCATGCGTGATTCGACCGCATCGCGGGCGTCGTCAGCCGCAGCCGCAAAACGCTCCCGGATTTCGCGCTCGGCCTGCGAGCGCGTTGCATTCCACGCCAACGCTGACAACAGCAGACCGCAGGCGAACACCAGCAGAGCCGTCCAGCGGTGCCAGCGACTCAAGCCGCGACTTTGATCTGCCTGATCCAAGTGCTCCTCCAATCCGCAGACAGTTCCGGCTTTTGCCAGACGGCGTTATCCATTGCTGTTGCTGCAGCGGGATGATACGGCAAAGCGCCCTGCCGCCCGGGACGATGCTCAGTATTCGCTGTCGAAAGCGGTGTCGCCTTCAGCCACCGGAGCGTTTGTGGCCTGCACCGCCCCGAAGTCAAACAGGCTGCGGTCGAGCAGATGCGACGGCCGCACATTCTGGATGCTGGTCAGCAGCGTCGCGACGCGGCCGGGATGGCGCTTCTCCCAGTCCTGCAGCAATGCCTTGACCTCCTTGCGTTTCAGGGTCTCCTGCGAGCCGCAAAGGGTGCAGGGAATGATCGGAAACTGCTTCAGTTCTGCGTACGCCTGCAGATCGCTTTCCTCGCAGTAGGCCAGCGGCCGGATCACCACATTGCGGCCGTCATCAGACACCAGCTTCGGCGGCATGGTCTTCAGTTTCCCGCCATAGAACATGTTGAGGAAAAAGGTTTCGAGGATGTCGTCGCGATGGTGGCCAAGCGCAATCCTGGTCGCCCCCAGCTCCTGCGCCACGCGGTAGAGCACGCCGCGGCGCAGTCGTGAACACAGCGAACACATGGTCTTGCCCTCGGGGATCACCCGCTTGACGATGCTGTAGGTGTCCTGATTCTCGATATGGAAGGGCACGCCGAGCCGCGTCAGGTATTCCGGCAGCACATGCGCCGGAAATCCCGGCTGCTTCTGGTCGAGATTGACGGCAACGATGTCGAAATCAACCGGCGCGCGGCTGCGCAGCTGCAGCAGGATGTCGAGCAGGGCATAGCTGTCCTTGCCGCCGGACAGGCAGACCATGACCTTGTCGCCGTCGCGGATCATGTCGAAATCGGCGATGGCCTGCCCGACCTGGCGGTGCAGGCGCTTGGTCAGCTTGTTTGATTCGTAGTACGCCTTGCGCTCGCTGTTGCTGCGCGGCGTGATGTGTATGGTCTGTGTTTCCATCCAATCCACCCTGGCGGCGTCCGTCATCCGCCCCGTTGTTAAATCCGTGATTGATCCAGGCCGTTCAGGCCATGATGCTGCGGCCGCCATCCACTGCGATGACCTGGCCCGTGACATAAGGCGCCGCAGCCAGGAATTCCACCGCCATGGCGATGTCATCGGGTTCGCCGGTGCGTTTCAGAACCGTCTGGTTGACGATGCGCTGGCGTTCGATGTCATTCTGCCATGCCGGATCCTCGGGCCAGACAATGGTGCCGGGCGAGACGCCGTTGACCCGCACCAGGGGCCCCAGTTCGCGCGCCAGCGACCGCGTCAGCGCCAGCAAACCGCCCTTGGCCGCGTTGTAAACCAGATGGCTTTTCATCGGCAGTTCGGCGTGGATGTCGATGATGTTGACGATGCAACCCTGGGTCTTGCGCAGTTCCGGCGCCGCCGCCTGTGACAGGAACAGCGGCGCCTTCAGGTTGGTTCCGATCAGGTCATCCCAGGCCTGCTCATCGATGCCGCCCACGGGCGTGGCGTAAAAACTCGAGGCATTGTTGACCAGCACATCCATCCTCCCGAATGCGGCAAGCGTATCGCGGATCAATTGCGGCAGCGCGCCCGGCGCCAGCAGATCGGCGCGCGCCAGCGCCGCCGAGCCGGCGCGCATCGCGTTCAATTCACGCAGCAAGGCCTGCGCGTCGGGCACCGAGTGATGGTGGTTGACCACAATATTGGCGCCGGCTGCATGCAGCCGGCGGCAGATCGCCGCGCCGACGCGGCGCGCGCCGCCGGTGACCAGCACCACCTTGCCGGCGAGTGCATGGCTCATGGCCTGCCGCCCGCAACAGGATGTCGCCCGGGTATCATTTGACAGTCGTAAATCATTGTTTATTTTATCGTAATATCCCGCGGTGACTTCATCGCCGCAGAATCCCGCGCTGCCCCTGCCGTCGCCCGAGGCCCAGGCGCTGAGTGCACGCCTGCGGCAGCGAATCGACGACGATATCCGCGCCGCCGGCGGATGGATCAGCTTCAGCCGCTACATGGAACTTGCGCTCTATGCGCCGGGCCTCGGTTACTACAGCGCCGGCAGCCGCAAACTCGGCGCCGCAGGCGATTTCATCACCGCCCCGGAACTCTCGCCGCTGTTCGGCCGCACCCTGGCACGGCAAATCGCCGAACTGCTGGCGCAGGACGTTCCCGACCTCGTCGAACTCGGCGCCGGCAGCGGCGCGCTGGCCGCCGTGCTGCTGGCCGAACTCGCCGCGCTGGGCTGTCTGCCGCGGCACTACCGGATACTCGAAGTCAGCGCCGATCTGCGCCAGCGCCAGCAGGCGCACCTCCATGCGGCCGTTCCGCAGCTCGCCGATCGCATCGAATGGCTGGAGCAACTGCCGGACCGGCTGCATGCGGTCCTCGTCGCCAACGAAGTGCTGGATGCACTGCCGGCGCATCGCATACGCGTCAATCAGGGGGTGATGGAAGAAATCGGCGTCAGCAGCAACGGCGACGGGTTTGATTGGGCTTGTCGACCGGCTTGCGCCGCAGTGGCCGCTGCGGCGGCCCGCCTCGCACTGCCCGACGATTACGAAAGCGAAATCGCGCTCGCCGCCCCGGGGCTGGTCAACAGCCTGGCACAGCGCCTGCAACGCGGCGCCCTGCTGTTCATCGATTACGGTTTCCCGGCGCACGAATTTTTTCACCCGCAGCGCAACCGCGGCACCTTGATGTGCCACTACCGCCATCATGCCCACCCCGACCCTTTTTTGTGGCCCGGGTTGCAGGACATCACCGCCCATGTCGATTTCAGCGCCATCGCAGATGCCGGCATTGCGGGAGGACTCGATGTGCTGGGTTACACCGGCCAGGCGCAGTTCCTGATCAACTGCGGCGTCACCGGATTGCTTGCCGAGGTGCCGGCTGCCGACACCGCGCGTTACGCGCCATTGGCGGCGCAGGCGCAGCAACTGCTGTCACCGGCGGAAATGGGCGAATTGTTCAAGGTCCTCGCACTCGGCCGCGACATCAAGCCGCCCCTGCTCGGCTTTTACCGCGGCGATCGTTCGCGCACGCTGTAATCCCTGCCGTTCCGATATCATGGAACCGTGAAGCCTTTCTGCCGGGAAATTACCTTCATTGCCGCTTGCGTCGCCCTCGCGCTGCCCGCCATTCCGGCGCCGGCCGCCGAGGCGCCCTCGGTGGCGAAGGCGCAATACCAGTGGTCACAAAGCCCCCACGGCCGCATGCTCGAACGCATACTGCCGCCGTCGATAGAGCCGGCGCAACTGCCGGAACCGCAAAGCACGGGCGCGCGGCTGACCGCCCGTTACTGCATCCAGTGCCATTACCTGCCCAATCCGCAGATGCACACGGCCGCGCGCTGGCAACCCATCATCGAACGCATGCTGTGGCGCATGCAGGGCAAAGGCAACCTGGGTCCGCTGATGAAGGACATGATGGCCGGCGTCGAGGCGCCTTCCGACGAAGAGGCCGCGGCACTGTCCGCCTACCTCGCCCGGCATGCGCAGCGGGAAATCGATCCCCGGCATCCGGCCCTCGCGACCAGGGCCGGTCAGATGTTCAGCATCGCCTGTTCTCAATGCCACGCACTGCCCGATCCGCAACGTCACAGCGCAGGTGAATGGCCCGGCGTCGTCAAGCGCATGCAGGGCCACATGGCCTGGGCCAACACCGTGGTCGGTGTCAGCGAACTGCGCACCAACCCGGTCCTCGAAACCGCGGAGATCGTCAAACTGCTGCAACGCTACGGCCGCAAAGACGGCAGCCGATAAACCGGACCGTTCCGCGGCGAATCAGACCTTCGGCACCGCCATGCCGCGCTGCACCGCCGGACGTTTAGTGAGTTTGTCGTACCAGCGTTTGACGCCGGGGAAATCGTTGAGATCGACCTTGTGCCATTCGTGGCGGGCGATCCACGGGTAAGTCGCCATGTCTGCAATGGTGTATTCACCGGCCAGCCATTCGTGTCCGGCGAGATGCTTGTCGAGCACGCCGTAGAGGCGCCGGGTTTCCGTGACATAACGCTCGATGCCGTAGGGCACCGGCTCCTTCGCCGCGCGCAGGAAGTGATGCGCCTGACCGAACATCGGGCCGACGCCGCCCATCTGGAACATCAGCCACTGCAGCGCGTCGTAACGTCCGCGCACGGCCTGCGGCAGGAATTTGCCGGTTTTGCCGGCGAGGTAAATCAGGATGGCGCCCGACTCCATCAGCGCAATCGGTTTGCCGTCGGGCCCTTCGGGATCCACGATCGCCGGAATCTTGCTGTTGGGATTAATGGCGACAAACTCCGGCTTGAACTGGTCGCCCTGGCCGATATTGATGGCATGGGTTCTGTAATCCAGGCCGCACTCCTCCAGCATGATGGAAACCTTGCGGCCGTTGGGTGTGCTCCAGGTATAAAAATCGATCATTGCGATATCCTCCGGGTTGACATCATGAGCATCTGATTTATCGGGTGTTTTTTAATGCCGACAAACGCGCCTGGGAAACGGCTGTCTTGATCTCAGCGGGCGCGGCATGATGGCGTGCCACGGCGCCGGCATCCACCGCCAGCGTCGCCGCATGCGCGCGGCGCAAACGCTGGCGCGCCGGTTCGACAGCCGCCTCGCCCGCCAATGCCGCCTGCACCAGCGCGGTAAAACGTTCCGGCCGTCGCCAGGCGTCGGCCGCTTCGAACAAACCCAGCAACTCCTCCGCATCCAGGCTCGCGGCATCGGCCAGCGCATTGCCATGCCGCGCCGCCAGCACTGCGAGGTCGCGGCAACCCGCCGGCGCTTTTATCTTGGCGCAAAACGCCTCCACCGCTTCGGGCTCAAGGACGCGCGCCAGCGCGGCAAAGCGCACATCGAGTGACGCCCCCTGTTCCGCTGCGGCATCGAGCGCCTGCAACGCCTCTTCGGCGCGACCTTGTTCATACAAGGCATCGAGTTGCGGCAATACACGCGCCAAAGCGCCGCACTCCCGCAATACCGCAAACATCGTCGATGGCGTTTTTTCCAGCAAACCCTTGGCCAGTTCCTGCCACACGCGTTCCGCCACCAGCGCATCGGCTTCGCCGGCCTCAACCATCTGCATCATCAGGGCCTGCGTCTCGGGCGCAACGCTGAAGCCGAAACGCGCCGCGAATCGCGCCACGCGCAGGATGCGCACCGGGTCTTCGGCGAAAGCCGGACTGACATGGCGCAACACACCGGCGCCGATGTCTTCGGAGCCATGATGGGGATCAATCAATCGCCCCGCTTCATCGCGTGCCATCGCATTGATGGTCAGGTCGCGGCGCTGCAGATCCTCTTCCAGCGTGACTTCGGGCGCGGCATGGAAGGTGAAGCCGTGGTAACCCGGGGCGGTTTTGCGCTCAGTACGCGCCAGCGCGTATTCCTCATGGGTCTCTGGATGCAGGAACACCGGGAAATCGCGGCCGACGGGTTTGTAGCCATTCTTGACCATTTCCTCCGGAGTCGCGCCAACGACCACGTAGTCACGGTCCTGCACCGGCAGGCCGAGCATTTCGTCGCGAACCGCGCCGCCCACCACATAGGTTTTCATCGGGATGCCGGTGTAATCGCGGAAAACCCGGATCAGCGGCCCGCGCTGCCGCGGAAATGCCGGTAACGGCCGCGCGGCGTGCGCGCAGCCAGCCATGCCGGTGCCACCGATTCCAGCGCCTGCGGCCGGATGCCGAAGGGAAACGCGCAATCGCAGACGCTGTCGATTTCCATCGAGCGCACATTGTCGCGCGTCATCAATTTCACCGGCAGCCATTCCATCGTCCAGGCCTGCAGGTAGGACAGGGGACGGTTCAATCCGATGATCGGCCGTTCGTTGCCCGTGGTCCGCCCAACCCAGGCCACCAGTTCGCGCAGCGTGTACTGGCGCGGCCCGCAGAGATCGTATTGCCGGTCCAGCGTTCCGAGATCCGTCAGCGCATGCACAAAGGCCGTCGTGACGTCGTTCACATAGACCGGCTGGAATTTCGCATCCGCCCGCGCCAGCACCAACAACGGCAGCATTCGTGCGAGACAGGCAAACAGATTGAGAAAGCTGTCACCGGGCCCGAAAATCACCGACGGACGGAAGATCGTGAAATCGAGGCCGGATTTACGCACGATCTGTTCGGCTTCGCCCTTGCTGCGCAGATAGGCGCTGGGCGCATCGGTCGCCGCGCCCAGCGCGCTCATCTGCAGCAGGCGGTGGACCTTGTTGGCGCGGCAGGCCGCGACAACCTGGCGCGCCAGCGCCACATGCGCCGCGGCAAAGCCGCGTTTGCCGCGTGCATCGTGCAATACCCCGACCAGATTGATCACCGCATCGCAACCTTTGACCAGCGCCGCCAGCGCCGCGGGATCCTGCACATCGGCCACCACCACGTCGACCGTGGGCAGCAGGATCAGCGCTTTGGCACGTTCACGGTCGCGTGTGGGTACACGGACGCGATAACCCTGCGCGGCCAGTTGCTGGCAGAGATGGCGGCCGACAAAACCGCCGCCGCCGATGACACAGACCGTGTGGATTTGCATTGGACTATTCTACCCTCCACTGCAGCGGCAATTTCCGCTCAGGGCGTATCACCCAGCGGGGCTTCGCGGTCGCGGGTACGCGGCTCGATGACGCCGATGCGCTTCTTCAGGGACTGCGCCTGCTGGCTGAAATTGCCGGCGTAATAACTGGCATTGGCCATCACCCGTTTGACGTAGTCGCGGGTTTCATTGAAGGGGATGCTTTCGGCGTAAATTGCCGCTTCCATGCGCTCCCCGGCGCGCCAGGCGCGGGCCCGGCCCGGCCCGGCGTTATAGGCCGCCGACGCCATCACCGGACTGCCGTCCAGCGAATCGAGCACGTGTTTCAGGTAATAGGTGCCGAGGTTCAGGTTGGTTTCCACCTCGGTCACCTGCGACCAGTGCCAGTCCTTGAGTCCGATCTTGCCGGCGACCCACTTTGCGGTGGCCGGCATCAGCTGCATCAGCCCGCTGGCGCCGACGCGTGACTTGGCCTGCGCAATGAAGCGGCTTTCCTGGCGGATCAGTCCATTGACCCAGGCCTCGTCCAGGTCCAGCTGGCTGGCCGCGGCCTTCAGCTGGTCGCGGTACGGCGCCAGGTAGCGCAGCCCGAAATCATGTTCAAACACCGTGCGGTCGGCGGTGTTGATGGCACGGTCATAGACCGCGTTGCGCCGCGCGACTTCCGCCGCCGCCAGCAGCTGCCGGTCATCCAGGCCGCGGATGGCCCACAACCATTCGCGCACGCCTTCGAGCCGCACCTCCAGCCGGAACAGTTCCAGTGCACGCTGGATGCCCGCTTGGGCGGCAATGGCCGCGACGTCCTTTTCAGTCGGTTTGTAGGCCGGCGCCGGCACCTGCACGACGCCGCCAAGATCCTCCAGCGCCAGCTGCCCGTAGAAGTGGTATTCGGCAGACAGCGGTTTCAGCAGGGCCGTCGCCTCCGCGCCGCGACCCAGATTTTTCAGCGCGCGTGCTTTCCAGTAGCGCCAGGCCGGCTCTTCGGCTTCCTTCAGCGTCATCGCATCAACGGCTGCCAGCACATCGAGCCAGCGCTGCGCGCGCAATGCGGCGCGGGCCTTCCACGCCAGCTGCAGATCGCTCATGCCGCTCGCTTGGGCGAACCAGCCCAATGCCGCCGGATCATGGCGCATCGCGCCGAAATAGCCGAGCATGCCCCAGACATAGCCGCGCTCTTCCTCGGAAAAGCGCGGCGCGAGTTTTTCCCATTGCGCCGCCGCCTGCTGTGGCGAAGTGCGCGCCAGCCGGTACACCGCGAACATCGCCGCTTCGCGCCCGCCGCGGGTTTTCAGTTCGACCTTGCCGCTGTTCAGGTGGCCCGCGGGATTGCCGGAAATGCCCGACAGCAGCCTTGCGTCCGGCGCCTGTCCTGCCGGCAGAAACCCCGCCACCCGGTTGGCGAGGCTGACCTGGCCGGCTTCCAGCGCCAGGCGGATGCGGGTCCAGATGTCTTCGGTCGACAGCTGTCCGCCGCTGACCAGCGCCTGGAACAGGGGATCACAGCTGCCGGGCAGGTCGCGGGCGACGAACCACAGCGGCCGGGCTTCGCGCAGGGCCAGCGAGTCGCGGCTGATGCGGGCCTGCAACGCATAGCAGGTGGTTTCCATGTCATCGTTGATCAGCGCCGGCAGTTCGGCATTGAAGGTTTCCCAATCCGCGTTCTTGCCCAGCAATTTGAGCCAGTCGCGACGCAGATAATCCGACAGCGGCGTATCGCGGTTGGCGGCGAGGAATGCGCGTACTTCCGCGGGATCGCGCGTTTCCAGCCGCGACTGCAACCGCCAGTAGCGCACATACGGCTCCAGCAGATGTCCCTGAAACCTGGGTGCAATCTGTTCCAGCTGTCTGCTGTTGCCCGCGCGCGCCGCATCACGCGCCGCAAGAAAAGCATCATCCAGACTGGCGGCGTGCGCCGCGCCTGCGCTCAGCAGGATCGCCAGCAACGCTGCACAACAGGTAGCGGACCGAAAATGCAGATTCATCATAAGTATATGATTTTATTCATAATTATGACAAGAACAGGCGGTAAGCCGGATTTCGCGTCTCATCACAGTACGGGTAGCCGACCTGCGCCAGGAACGCCTGGAAGCGGGCCTGGTCCGCCGGCGGCACTTCCATGCCCACCAGCACCCGGCCGTAATCCGCACCGTGGTTGCGGTAATGAAACAGGCTGATGTTCCAGCCGCGGCTCATGCTGGTGAGAAAACGCATCAGTGCGCCCGGCCTTTCCGGAAACTCGAAGCGGTAGAGGATTTCGTTTTTGACGCCCGGTGCGTGCCCGCCGACCATGTGCCGTACGTGCAGTTTCGCCAGTTCATTGCCGCTGAGGTCCAGCGTCTGCAGGCCGCGCCGGCGCAGGGCGCGCACCAGCTGCGCCGTTTCCTTGCGGTCGCGCACCTGCACACCGACAAACACCCGCGCCTCTTTGGCATCGTCAAAACGATAATTGAACTCCGTCACGTTGCGCGGCCCGAGCTGTTCGCAGAATGCCTTGAAACTGCCGGGCTTTTCCGGAATCGTCACCGCAAGGATGGCCTCGCGGTTTTCACCGAGTTCCGCTTCTTCTGCGACAAAGCGCAGGCGGTCAAAGTTCATATTGGCACCGCAGGCGACGGCGACCAAGGTGGCGCCGCGCGATTTTTTGCGCTGCGCCCAGGCCTTGGCGCCGGCAATCGCCAGCGCGCCCGCGGGCTCGAGGATGGCGCGGGTGTCTTCAAACACATCCTTGATCGCGGCGCACATCGCATCGGTATCGACGCGGATGACCTCGTCGACCAGTTCACGGCAGAGACGGAAGGTTTCCCGGCCAACCTGCTTCACCGCGACACCGTCGGCAAACAACCCGACCTGCGCCAGCTTGACGCGGCGACCCGCCTTCAGCGACTGGTACATGGCATCGGAGTCCGTCGGTTCGACGCCGATGATCTTGATCTCGGGGCGCAGTCTTTTGACATAGGCCGCAATGCCGGAGATCAGCCCGCCGCCGCCGATGGCGACAAAAATCGCGTCGATCTTTTCCGGATGCTGACGCAGGATTTCCATGGCGATGGTGCCCTGGCCGGCAATCACGTCCGGATCGTCATAGGGATGCACATAGGTCAGGCGGCCGCGCTTTTCCAGCAGCCGCGCATGGGCTGCGGCCTCATCGTAGGAATCGCCGTGCAGCACGACCTTCGCGCCGCGGGCACGCACGGCATCGATCTTGATGTCGGGCGTGGTCACCGGCATCACGATGGTCGCCGTGCAGCCGAGGCGTTTCGCCGCCAGCGCGACGCCCTGGGCGTGGTTGCCGGCCGATGCGGCGATCACGCCGCGGCGCAGGGCCTCCGGCGGCAGATGCGCCATCTTGTTGTAGGCGCCGCGCAGCTTGAAGGAAAACACCGACTGCATGTCTTCGCGCTTGAGCAAAATGCGGTTGTGCAGGCGGCGTGAGAGGTTCGCCGCCGGCTCCAGCGGCGTTTCCACGGCCACGTCATAAACACGGGCATTCAGTATGCGTTCCAGGTAATCCATTTTTTTCATTGCAGGGTTCAGGCCATGTCGGCAAATCACTGAATCCCAAAGGTTATCAGGAATGGGACCAGCAGGCACGGCTGCCTGACGCAGCCGCAAAGGTATCGTGTATATTGAATCGCATCATGAACCATCAGAAGCGGCACACCAGGTGAATCAGGATGCACTGAAACAGGCCGCGGCCAAGGCCGCCGTCGCGCTGGTTCCGGCAGGCAGCATCGTCGGCGTCGGCACCGGATCAACCGTCAATTTCTTCATCGATGAACTGGCGCTGATCAAAAACCGCATTGAGGGTGCGGTCTCGAGTTCCGAAGCCAGCGCCAAACGCCTGAAAGCGGCCGGCATCGAAGTCATGGACCTCAACAATGTGCGGGACCTGCCGGTGTATGTCGACGGCGCCGATGAAGTGACGCGGCACCTGATGATGATCAAGGGCGGCGGCGGCGCGCTGACCCGCGAAAAAATCGTCGCAGCTGTCGCGCAGAAAGTCATTTGCATCGCCGATGCATCCAAGCTGGTCGATGTACTCGGCCGTTTCCCGCTGCCGGTCGAAGTGATCCCGATGGCCAGGTCCTACGTGGCGCGGGAAATCGTGAAACTGGGCGGCCAGCCCGAATGGCGCTCCGGTTTTGTCACGGACAACGGCAACCTGATCCTCGACGTGCACAACATGACCATCCTCGATCCGGTGGCGCTGGAAACCCGGCTCAACCAGATCACCGGCGTGGTCACCAACGGCCTCTTTGCCCGGCGGCCGGCCGATATCCTGCTGCTGGCGGGCAAAAGCGGGGTGGAAACCCTGCGCCACCCGGCTGCCGCCACGAAATTGTCATAATTCGCCGCTATAAACTCTTTTTTGCGCCACGAAAGCCGCCGTCATGCCGGAACATACGCTGAAACAGTTTGATACCGAACTCGAGGAAATCCGCTCGCGGGTGCTGCAGATGGGCGGCCTGGTCGAGGAACAGATCACCCGGGCGCTGGAAGCCCTGATGAGCGGCAATGTTTCGCTGGCGCGGCAGGTGACGGAAAACGATCACCAGGTCAATGCGCTGGAAGTCGCCATCGACGAGGATTGCAGCACGGTCATCGCGCGCCGCCAGCCTGCCGCCAAGGACCTGCGGATGGTGATGACGGTGGCCAAGACCATCACCGATCTCGAGCGCATCGGCGATGAAGCCGCCAAGATTGCGCGCATGGCCCAGGCGATCTACGAAAGCGACCGCCCGACCGTGCCACGCACGGTCGAAATCCAGCATGTCGCGGACATCGCGATCGGCATGCTGCGCAACTCCCTGGATGCCTTCGCCCGCCTCGATACCACGGTGGCGGCGACGGTCGTGCGCCAGGACGAGCGGGTGGACAAGGCATTTGTCAGCATCCTGCGCCAGCTGATCACCTTCATGATGGAAGACCCGAGGACGATCTCGCACGCGATTGAAATCCTCTTCATCGCCAAGGCCATCGAGCGCATCGGCGACCATTCCAAGAACATCTCCGAGTACGTGGTCTATCTGGTCAAGGGCAAGGACGTCCGCCACACCAGCGTCGAGACCTTCGAGCGCGAAGCGCTGGGCTAACAGGCACTGAAACAAAAAATTATCCCGCTGCAGCCGCGGGGCTGCGTGGTACACTCGCCGGCATTCGGCAGCACTGAGTGGAGCGGGCGTGCAGCGATGCGTAAATTACCGGCGATGAAGCATCCGGAGGCCTGTCAAGGTGGCTGACCAGTCCACCATTGTCGCCGTTGACCTCGGCTCCAACTCCTTCCACTGCCAGATCGCCCGCGTCACCGGCGACCAGTTCTTCCCCCTTGATTCGCTGCGCGAACCGGTACGTCTCGGCGCCGGACTGGGCAAGGACAAAAAACTCGATGAGGAATCGCAGGAGCGCGCGCTGGCCTGCCTCGCCCGCTTTGGCGAACGCCTGCGCGGGCTCGACCGTCACGCAGTGCGCGCCATCGGCACCAACACCCTGCGCGTGGCCAAGAACGCCAAGCCCTTTCTGCGCAAGGCGCGCGCGGCCCTCGGCTTCCCGATCGAAGTCGTCGCCGGGCGCGAGGAAGCGCGGCTGATCTACCTCGGCGTCTCGCACAGCCTGCCGGCATCGCGGGAAAAACGCCTGGTCATTGACATCGGCGGCGGCTCCACCGAATGCATCATCGGCACCGGCTACAAACCGCTGCGCCTGGAAAGCCTGTTCATGGGCTGCGTGTCGTACAGCCTGCGCTATTTCCGCGACGGTCGCATCAGCAAATCCGCGTTCAAGGCCGCTGAACTGGCCGCCCGCGCCGAACTGCAGCCCATCGTCGGCAGCTACGTCCGCGGCAACTGGAAACATGCCGTCGGTTCCTCGGGCACGGTGCGTGCAATTGCGGAAATTCTCGAGCTGTCGGGTTACACCGAAGGCCCGGTGACGCTGGAGGGGCTGGACCGGCTGCGCAACCAGCTGATCAAGGCCGGCGACATCGGGCGCGTCGCCCTGCCCGGCCTGCGCCCGGACCGTCTGCCGGTGCTGGCCGGCGGCCTCGCCATCCTGCGTGCCGCATTCGAGGAGCTGCGCATCGACGCGCTGACGCCGGCCACCGGCGCAATGCGCCAGGGCATCCTCTACGACATGCTCGGCCGCTTCCACCACCACGACATGCGCGACGTCACGGTCGCGCAGTTCATGCGCCGCTACCACGTCGACACGCAGCAGGCGCGGCGCGTGAGCTCGCATACCGTCGCACTCTACGAAAAACTCGCCGGCAACAGCATGGATGACGATGCGCTGCGGCTGCTGGGCTGGGCGGCAAAGCTGCACGAAATCGGCATTCCGGTCGCTTACAGCGGTTACCACAAACATTCGGCGTACATCATCAGCAACGCCGACATGCCGGGATTCTCGCGCGAAGAACAGGCGCAGCTGGCCGCGCTGGTGCTGCGCCACCGCCGCTCGCTGAAAAAATCCCTCGAAGACCAGCCTGAGGAATTCGACCGCGACATGGTATTGGCGCTGCGCCTGGCGGTGGTGTTGTGCCGTGCGCGGCGCGATGCGCGCATCCCGCCGCTGGACATCAAGGCGCAAGGTGAGCGGGTGCGGCTGGCGTTTGATCCGGCCTGGCTGGAGGCGAATCCGCTGACGGCGACGGCGCTGCGCGAAGAAGTCGACGAGTGGGCGCGCATCGGCGAGGAACTGCGGATTCCCGGCCTTGAGGAAATCGTGCTGGCGCAGGAACCCGCGTTCGTCGAATAAAAGCGTCTGCGCGGCGCTACAACACGCCGGGGGTGATGACCGCCTTCACCCGTACGCCCTTTTCATCCTGTGCCAGCCACCAGATTGCGCCTTTTTTCAGGCTCCAGGCCGCGGCTTCACCGGTCAGGGCCAAAGCCGCAGCCGCGCCCAGCGTCGGCTGATGGCCGACCACCACCACGGTGCCCGCAGCCGTGGGCCAGCCTGCGGCCTGCAGCACCCCCTGCGGCGTGGCCGCCGTTGAAACGGCCTTTTCAACCACTGCATCTTCGGTGAACGCCGCTGCGGTTTCGCGGGTGCGGACGGCGGGACTGACAAGGACGCGGCAATCGGCAGGCAGATGTTCGGCCAGCCATGCCGCCATTTTTTGCGCCTGCCGGCGCCCCTTGGCGGTCAACCGCCGCGCCTCATCCGGCACACCGTCCTCGGCATCGGCATGTCGCCACAGAACCAGATCCATGTTCACTCCTGCCAGGGCCGGCGAGCGGCACGAAAGCAGCGCCATGCCGGCTGCAGGGACTTGCGCTCGGCAACGGCATGGGCTTCACACCAGCCGATCACAATCCCGGTCGCCGCAAGCAATTCGTGATGATCCGCCGCGACGGCATCCAGCATGGGTTTGACGCTTGCCGCGTCATTGATGCGGCCTAGTATATCCTGCAGCAGCGCGAGCCGTTCGCGCATTGTCGCCATGCCGCGCGCGGAATACAGCGAAGAAAAAAACTCGATGGCATAGCGCAGTTGTTTGACTGCGATGCGCAGGCGGTGCAGCTCGCCGGCCGTGCGTCTTTCCAGGTGACGCCCGCGTTTGAGCACACGGGCATGGCAGGCTGCGAGTATCCGCGTCGCGCAATCCCGCGCCGACTGCCGCCAGGCCGCATCCCCGGCTTCCAGGTCCAGGCCCGCAAGCCAGCCGCCCAGCGTGACCATGGATGTATTATAAATATTTGATTTAATTGACTTTTTTAACTTTGATCGGGCGGATTTCCGCGCCCGTTCACAGGCCTGCTCCAAACCCCCGGCGGCGCCATGCGCCGTCAATGCAGGACGCAGCGCGGGCAGGGTTTCCGTGACCAGCACATCCCAGTCGCGTGCCGGCCCCAGGGCTGCGGCAATGCCGCGCAACATGGCCGCCTGGGGCGCGGCGCTGTCGCAGGGCAGATCGCGGAACAGGCGGAATGCCGAGCGCAGCCGACGGATGCCGACGCGCATCTGGTGCAGATATTCCGGATCCCCGCCATGCATCACGCCGCGTTCATTGGCATGCACCTGGGTGAGCGCGGCAGCGGCAATCACCCGGAACATCCGGCCGGCGCTCATTGCTGCATCCAGCACCACCGGCGCCGCCTTGGCCGGAAGCGTGCTCCCGCCGCGAAACAGATCAAAACCGCGCTCGGCCTTGGAGCGGTGTTCCAGCGCCACCGGCAGCTGCTGCGCCAGTTGCTGCGCCAGATCGAACAAGGCCGTCAGCGGCCCCGCTTTCAGTTCCAGCTCGATTTCGCAAACCGCTTCGCGCCGCCGGCCGCCGCGGATGAAACCGCGGTCCATCGCCACCTCGATCAACACGCCGGGCGCCGGCTGCAGCAGGCGCAGCACGCGCGTGATTTCGGTTTGCACCACCGGAACCAGCGCCGACGCGATCTTTTTGGAGCGCAGGATTTTGCTCACCGGATGCGGCGGCAAGGCGGATAAATCAGGATGCGGCCTGCGCAGCACGGTTTCAATTTCCAGGCGCTGGTGTACGCCCGAAGCCGTTACCCCCGCATCCTTGACCGCCTGCACCCAGTGCCGCCCTTCGCGCCGTACGCGCAGCGCTATGCGCTGCCGCGACAGCGCCATATCCGGCGTGTCAAAGTAAACCGCGGAAAGTTTGCGCGTGGCCGGTTTCTGCCCCCGTTGCAGGCCGGATTGCAGCAGCGGTAAAACCTGCGCCGCATGCCAGCTCGCCGGCGGCAGGCGCAGCTTGAGTTCGGTTTCGGCGGCGACCGTGGCCGGCCCGGATGCACCCCGGTCGCCACCCGGGTTCATGCGCCGGTTTTATGCGCGAGCAGGTCCAGCAGCTGTTCCTGCGCGCTTTGCGGTTTCGCCCGACCCGGAACACGGCAGCTGTACTGGCCGTCGCTGCCCATCAGCCAGGCCTGGGTATTGTCTTCAAGATAGGGCAGCAGACCTTCGGCGAGCACCCGCTGCTTCAGTTCCGGATCGAGGACGGGAAAACAGACTTCGACACGGCCGAAGAAATTGCGGTCCATCCAGTCGGCGCTCGACAGGAAGACGTCATCGGCGCCGTCGTTGTGAAAATGGAATACACGGGTATGTTCCAGGAAACGGCCGATGATCGAACGCACGCGGATGTTTTCCGACAGGCCCGGCACCCCTGGACGCAGCGCGCAGACGCCGCGCACGATCAGGTCAATCTGCACACCGACTTTGGATGCCTCATACAGGGCGCTGACCACGTCGGTTTCCAGAAGCGCGTTCATCTTTGCAATGATCTGGCCTTTGCGCCCGGCCCTGGCAATCGCCGTTTCGTTCTCGATCGCGCGGATCATTTCCTTGTGCAGGGTGAACGGCGACTGGCGCAGATGGCGCAGCCTGGTGGCGCGGCCGAGTCCGGTCAATTGCATGAAAACTTCGGCGACATCGTTGCCAATGTCCTCGTTGCAGGTGAACAGGCCGAAATCGGTGTAGAGCCGCGCCGTGCGCGGATGGTAGTTGCCGGTCGACAGGTGCACGTAACGCCGCAGCCCGTCGCCTTCGCGGCGCACCACCATCAGCATCTTGGCGTGGGTCTTGTGCCCGACCACGCCGTAGACGACATGGGCGCCGACCTCCTCCAGGCGCTGCGCCCAGTTGATGTTCGCCTCCTCGTCGAAGCGTGCCATCAGTTCCAGCACCACCGTCACTTCCTTGCCGCTGCGCGCTGCGCTGATCAGCACTTCCATCAGTTCCGATTCGGCGCCGGTGCGGTACACCGTCATCTTGATCGCCGCCACCGCCGGATCACGCGCTGCCTGCTGCAGGAACACGATCACCGGCTGGAACGACTGGAACGGGTGGTGCAGCAGCACATCGCGGATGCGGATGGCGCCGAACATGTCGCCGGGCTGCTGCAGCCGCTGCGGCAAACCGGGCCTGAACTGCGGAAATTTCAGATCCGGCCGGTCCACCCAGTCCGGCACGCTGATCACTCGCGCCAGATTCACCGGCCCGTCAACGCGGTAGAGATCCTCTTCGTCGAGCTTGAACTGGCTCAGCAGGAATCCCGAAATATGCTGCGAACAATTTTCGGTCACCTCAAGACGCACTTCATCGCCGAAATGTCGATGCGGCAATTCGCCGCGCAGCGCCGTGCGCAGATCCTTGACCTCTTCCTCGTCGACGAACAAATCACTGTTGCGCGTCAGGCGGAACTGGTAGCAGCCCAGCACCTTCATGCCGGTGAACAGCTCGCCGACATGTTCATGCAGGATCGACGACAGAAACACGAAATCGTATTCCGCGCCGGCGACATCCTGCGGCATGCGGATCACGCGCGGCAGCACCCGCGGCGCCTGCACGATCGCAATGCCCGAATTGCGCCCGAAGGCATCCTTGCCCTCGAGCTCGACGGCGAAATTAAGGCTCTTGTTGAGCACCCGCGGAAAGGGATGCGCCGGATCCAGGCCGATCGGGGTCAGCACCGGCATCACCTCGCGGTGGAAATACCCCTTGATCCAGTCCGCCTGCTGCGGCGTGAAGGCGCTGCGGCGCAAAAACCGTATGCCGGCCTGCTCCAGCCCCGGCAGCACTTCGGTGTTCAGCAGCTGGTACTGGCGCGCGACCAGTTCATGGGCCTGCTGCGCCACCTGCCGGTAAACCTGGTCGGCGCGCATCTGGTCCGGATAAATCGGCGCCGACCCCGCCTCGATCTCGGCCTGCAGACCCGCGACCCTGACTTCAAAAAATTCGTCCAGGTTGCTGCTGACGATGCAGAGGAAACGCAGGCGTTCGAGCAGCGGATGCGCGCGGTTTTCAGCCTGCGCCAGCACGCGCCGGTTGAAAGAAAGCAGCCCCAGCTCGCGGTTGAGATAAAACTCCGCGGCAAATCCTGATTTGCCCGGTGTGCGGCGCGGCCGGCGGGCTGCGGCGTTCATTCCGGGCCGGGCCCTGACAGGCAGGGAAGGGAAACGTCAGGAACGGGGGGGCGGCACATAGCCGGCAGCAGCGTCGGCGCCGCTGCCGAAAAAATGCTTTTCCATCTGTTGCGCAAGATAATCACGGGCTTTCTTGTCCGCCAGATTGAGCCGGTTCTCGTTGACCAGCATTTTTTGCTGCTCCAGCCACTGTTTCCAGGCTTCCTTGGACACATTTGCAAATATGCGTTTGCCCAATTCACCGGGATAGGGCGGAAAATCAAGGCCCTCGGCTTCGCGTTTGAGTTTTACGCATTGCACCTGGCGCGCCATTTCACTTCTCCAGAATAAGACAAAATTGTTAACGAATTGTGACAGCCGCCCTGCAGCAGCCGGGCCGGCGCCGCGCCCTGCTAGAGCTTCTTGATCAGCACCACCGAACGGCGATGGTAGTTGTAGAGCTCCTTCTTTTTCTGCGGCAGCGCACTGACATCGGTTTCGATGAATCCGCGCTCGACGAACCAGTGTTCGGCGCGCGTGGTGAGCACAAACAACTGCTTAAGGCGCAATCCGCGCGCCCTTTTTTCGACTGCCTCCAGCAGGCGCTCGCCGGCGCCGCGGCCGCGGAATTCCGGATGCACCGCCAGCCCGGCCAGCTCGCCGGAGCGTTCATCCGAAAACGGGTACAGCCCCGCGCACCCGATGATCAGCCGGTCATGCTCCAGAACCCAGAAGCGGTCGATTTCCATTTCCAGCAGGTCGCGGTTGCGCTTGACCAGTATGCCCTCCGCTTCCAGCGGTTCGATCAGCCCGAGGATGCCGCCGATGTCGTCAATTTTTGCGTGGCGCAGCGTCTCCAGCGGGTCCGGCGTCACCAGCGTGCCGACGCCCTTGTGGGTAAACAGCTCCAGCAGCAGGCTGTCATCCAGATGTCCGGAAATCAGGTGCGAGCGTCCCACGCCCTGTTCGCAGGCGCGAACCGCCGCCGGCAGATAAGTCTGCATCTCCTCCGAGGCAACGCGGCCCCGCGTCAGCAGGTTGCGCGCCTCGCGCACGGTGAGTTCGCGCAGCAGTTCGCCGCGCCGTCCGGTTACGCCGGTCGATTCCATCAGGAAAATCAGCTTGTCCGCCTTCAGGGCCACCGCAGTTGCCGCAGCAACGTCGCCCAGCGCCAGGTTGAATACCTCGCCGGTCGGTGAATAACCCAGGGGCGAAATCACCACCAGCTCATCATCCTTCAGCCTCCGCTCGATCGCCAGCGCATCCACCTTGCGCACTTCGCCGGTGTGCATCAGATCGACGCCATCAACAACGCCGATCGGCCGTGCGGTGACGAAATTGCCGCTGGCGACGCGGATGTCGGCGCCGGCCATCGGCGAATTGGGCAGGCCCATCGACAGCAAAGCCTCGATCTGCACGCGCAGCGTGCCGGCAACTTCCATCGCCGCCTCCAGCGCCGGCGCATCGGTGATGCGCAGCTTTTCGGCAAAACGACTGCGGATTTTCTGCGTTTTGAGCTTGGCCTCGATCTGGCGCCGGGAACCATGCACCAGCACCAGCTTCACGCCCAGCGCGGCGAGCAGGTTCAGGTCATGGGTCAAATGGAAAAAACGCCCGTCGGCCACCACCTCTCCGCCGAAGGCGATCACGAACACCTTGCCGCGAAAAGCGTGGATGTAGGGCGCAACCGACTGGAACCAGTCGATGAAGCGATCCTGCGCCGACAGCCGCGGACGCGCGCCGCCGCCGGTTTTCCCGGCATCACCGGCGGCATTCTTTTTGTTGTTCGGGGTGGAAATGGCTGCTTCCTTTCTGCGCTTTGTTCAATTGATGGTATGCGAGAACCCGGCACGGGGAAAGCGCGGGGAAAACCGCGGCTTCTTTGCTTCCGGACGAACCTAGAAATCCCCCCACAGGGTCTGCATCGCCGCCAGCAGGGCCACCGCCGCGGTTTCCGTGCGCAGCACACGCGGCCCGAGCCTCAGCGGCAGGTAGCCGGCGCGCCGGGCATCCTCGGCTTCCACCGCCGTCAACCCGCCCTCGGGTCCGGCCAGCACCGTCACCATGCCCCGGGGTCTCGACAACTCCCGCAGGCCCGTCGCCGCCGCGGGCGCCAGCAACAGCCGCAGGTCATTCCCCTCCGCCGGCTGCTGCAGCCAGTCGCGCAACGGCAGCAGCGGCCTCACCTCGGGCACCCGGTTTCGTCCGCATTGTTCGCAGGCTGCAGTCACCACGCCCTGCCAGTGCACAACACGCTTGGCGGCGCGCTCACCCGACAGGCGCACGACACAACGCTCGCTCAGCAGCGGCTGCACCACGTTCACACCCAGTTCCACCGCTTTCTGGATCGTGTAATCCATGCGTTCGCCGCTGGACACGGCCTGCGCCAAGGTCACTTGCAGCGGCGACTCGCGGTCTTCCCGGCGGCTGCCGCTCACCCGTACGCTCACCGCACCGCGTGCCGTGCTGGCGATGACTGCGTCATGCACCGTGCCGCGACCGTCAAACAGCAACACCGGATCACCGGGCGCAAGGCGCAGCACATGCAGCACATGGTGCGCCTTGAAGTCCGGCAGGCGGCATTCGCCATGTTCCGGGATTGCTTCCGGAAAATATATTCTGGTCAATGGGTTAGCCGATGTTTTCGAGCGCCAAATTATGCCATATCGGTGGTCAGGGGACCGCCCTGCGGCAAGGCGTCGCAGCGCACCCGGGGTATACAATTGCGCTTTTTCCGGAGCGCACCGTTCCGGCAGGGAGATTCCGTTTGCGCATCGTCATCCTCGGCGCCGGCCAGGTCGGCAGTTCCGTCGCAGAAAATCTGGTCTCGGAAGCAAACGACATCACCGTAGTCGACACGGATGCCCCGCGCCTGCGCAAACTGCAGGACCGCCTGGATCTGCGCACCATCATCGGCAACGCAGGCCACCCGGAGACGCTGGAGCGCGCCGGGGCGCGCGACGCCGACATGATCCTCGCGGTCACCCAGAGTGATGAAACCAACCTGGTCGCCTGCAAGCTGGCAGCGACGATGTTCAACATCCCCACCAAAATCGCCCGTATCCGCGCCGCCGATTATCTGTCGCACCCGGAAATGTTCTCGCCGGAGAACTTTTGTGTCGATACCGTGATCTGCCCGGAGCAGGTGCTCACCGACTACATCGCCAAGCTGATTGAATTTCCGGAATCGCTGCAGGTGCTGGAATTCGCCGGCGGCAGCGTCAGCCTGGTCGCGGTGCGCGCCTTCCACGGCGGTCCGCTGGTCGGCAAGGAATTGCAGACCATCCGCAAGCACCTGCCCCATCTCGACACGCGGGTGGCGGCGATTTTCCGCCAGGACAGCCCGATCATGCCGGACGGCTCCACGGTCATCGAGGCCGGTGACGAGGTGTTTTTCATTGCCGCCACGGAAAACATCCGCGGCATCATGCGTGAATTGCGGCGCATGGACAAACCGGTCAAACGCGTGATGATCGGCGGCGGCGGCAATATCGGTCGCCGGCTGGCCAAGGCGATCGAAGACCGCTACGACGTCAAGATCATCGAATACAGCCGGTCCGGTGCGGAAAAACTCGCCGCTGAACTGCGGACCTCGCTGGTGCTGGTCGGCGACGTCACCGACGAAGACCTGCTGCAGGCCGAAAACATCGGCGACATGGATGTGTACTGCGCGCTGACCAATGACGACGAGAACAACATCATGTCCTCGCTGCTGGCCAAGCGCATGGGCGTGCGGCGGGTGGTCGCGCTGATCAACCGCGGCTCCTATGTCAATCTGGTGCAGGCGGGACAGATCGACATCGCGATTTCACCGGCACAGGCCACCATCGGCACGCTGCTCGCCCATGTCCGGCATGGCGACTGCGTGGCGGTGCACAGCCTGCGCCGCGGCGCCGCCGAAGCGCTGGAGCTGGTGGCCCATGGCGATGCAAAATCCTCGAAAGTCGTCGGCCGCCGCGTCGAGGAACTGGATCTGCCCAGGGGCGCCACCATCGGCGCCATCGTCCGCGCCGCGCCGGGCAACGGCAAGGCGGCGGGGAAAAACCAGGTGCTGATCGCCCATCACGATACCGTCATCGAGCCCGAAGACCACGTCATCGTGTTCGCGATCAGCAAAGGCATCGTGCCCAAGGTCGAGAAACTGTTCCAGGTCAGCGTCGGTTTTCTCTGAGCGATTGGCCCGCCGGAGAAATCCATGCTGCCGTGCAGCGACCAAGCCGCCCGCTGATCAGCAATGACCTGGCTGCTGACAATCGCACCGGTCGCCTCGCTGATTGCGATGGCGATGAGTCTCACGCATCTGCTGCCGATCGGCGTCGCGTTGACCCTCGACGACGGCGCAGCCCGTCCGCTGATGTTGTCGATGGCCTTCAATTTTTCCGTGGGCGCCGTGATCTGGCTGTGCACGCGCCGTCACAAGCGCGAACTGAGCCTGCGCGAAGGCATACTGCTGGTGGTGGCCGTATGGTCGGGAGGCGCCCTGTTCGCCAGCCTGCCGTTGATGCTGACGATCCCGCAGATTTCCTTCACCGACGCCTACTTTGAAGCCGTATCGGGGCTGACCGCCACTGGCGCCACGGTGATCACCGGCCTCGATGCGCTGCCGCCATCCGTCAACGTCTGGCGCGCCTTGCTGCAATGGCTGGGCGGGATGGGCGTCATCGTGCTGGTCGTGGCGATACTGCCGATGCTGGGCGTGGGCGGACGGCAGATTTCCAAGTCGGAAATTCCCGGCCCGATGAAGGACGAACAGCTGACGCCCCGCATCACCCAGACCGCCAAGGGCCTGTGGCTGATCTACGCCATGCTGACACTGGCCTGCGGCTACGCCTATCATGCCGCCGGCATGTCTGCGCTGGACGCGATGATCCACAGCTTCACGACCATGTCGCTGGGCGGATTTTCCTCGTATGACGCCAGCTTTGCCCATTTCAACTCGGCGACGGTTGAACTGGTGGCAATCTGCTTCATGATCATCGCCGGCATCAACTTTTCCACCCATTTTCTCGCCTGGCGCAGAAAAAACCTGCTGCCCTACGCCCGCGATACTGAAGCGCGGTATTTCATGCTGGCGATCCTGGCCAGCATTGCAGGCATATCCATCCTGCTCTACGGCTCGGGCACCTACGCGGATTTGCCGACTGCCGTGCGTTATGCCGCCTTCAACATCATTTCCGTCGGCACCACCACCGGTTATGCCACGGCCGATTACAACCTGTGGCCGGTGTTCGCCCCTCTGTGGGTGCTGTTTCTCGGCACATTCCTCAGCTGCTCGGGTTCCACTGGCGGCGGCATCAAGATGATGCGCGCGGTGATTCTTTACCGGCAGGTGTACCGTGAAATCAAAAGCCTCGCCCACCCGCAGGCAGTCAGCCCGGTCAAGGTCGCCGGCCATGTCGTCGCCGACCCGGTGGTTTTCGCGGTACTGGGTTTTTTCTTTGTCTGGGTCGCGCTGCTGGTCAGCATGACGCTGGTACTCGGCTGGACCGGGCTCGACGCAATGACTGCATTTTCCGCCGTGGTCGCGTCACTGAACAACATCGGCCCCGGACTGCATCAGGTCGGGCCGGCCACCAATTTTTCGGTGCTGACCGACTTTCAGACCTGGGTCTGCACCTTTGCCATGTTGCTCGGCCGCCTGGAGCTGTTCGCGCTGCTGGTGGTTTTTACGCCGGCATTCTGGCGCAAATGAATCGCGGGCATCATCCCGCCCTTGCCGATTTGAACAATTCCAGCGCGCGCAGGCGCGCCGCGGCGTGGTCCACCACCGGCGCCGGGTAATCGGTTCCGATGGCAATCCCGGCGGCGCCCGGCCGCGTCCATGGCGCATGGATGGTGCGCGCTTCACATTCCGCCAGCTCCGGCACATAGCGGCGTATGAACGCGCCCTCCGGGTCAAATCGCTCGGACTGAGTCACCGGATTGAAAATGCGGAAATATGGCTGCGCGTCGCAGCCGGTGGACGCGGCCCATTGCCAGCCGCCATTGTTGGCCGCGAGATCATAATCATTGAGACGGTCGGCAAAATACTTTTCACCGAGCCGCCAGTCCACCAGCAGATCCTTCACCAGAAAAGACGCGGCGATCATGCGCAGCCGGTTGTGCATGTAACCGGTCTGGTTCAGCTGGCGCATCGCGGCATCGACGATCGGATATCCTGTGCGGCCTTCGCGCCAGGCGGCAAACAGGTTCGCGTCATTGGGCCAGCGGATGGCGTCGTACGCCGGCTTGAACGCGCTTGAGACGACGCGCGGATGATGGTGCAGGATCATGAAATAGAAATCGCGCCACACCAGTTCCGACAGCCAGGTCGCGGCACCCTCCCCGCCACCCGCATGCAGGGACTGCCATGCAACCCGCGCCAGTTCGCGAATGGAAATCGTGCCGAAACGCAGGTGCACCGACAGGTAGGACGGCCCCTTCTTCGCCGGAAAATCGCGTGTGTCCCGGTATTTCTTCATGCGCGGCGTGAAATCGGCAAACAGTTTTTTTGCCTCCCTGCTGCCGCCACTGATGCCCAGCGCTCGCAGGTTGGTCGGCTCGAATCCGATATCCGCAAGAGTCGGCGTTTTGCGGCTTCCCGGTGCCGGCGCCAGTTTTTCAGCGTACCGTTCAACCGGGTAGGCCTTGAGAAAAAAAGCATCGAGTTTATTCAGCCACGCATTTTTGTACGGCGTAAATACCGAAAACGGCGTGCCCCCCTGAGTCAGTATTTCATCCTTCTCGAAAACGACCTGGTCCTTGCGCGTGAAAAACCCGCGCGGCTGCAAAGCCTGCGCAACCGCGGTATCGCGCGCCAGCGCGGCCGGCTCGTAGTCGTGATTCGCATACACCGCTTCCACGCCCAGCGCCGCTGCCAGCCGTGGAATCTCGGTTCGTGCCGCCCCATGCAGGACTGTCAGGCCGCCGCCCAGTGCGGCCAGTTCGCGCCCGAGTTCCTCCACGGACTGCACGATGAATTCAACGCGGCGATCGCTGCGCGAAGGCAAAACATCAAGAATTTCAGTGTCGTAGACAAAAACACAATAAACGCGGCGCGCAGACTTCAGCGCGGCATACAGCGCGGCATTGTCGGTCACGCGCAAATCGCGGCGAAACCACATCAGCGCGGAGTCAATGGCAGGCATCGGTGTTTTCTTTCCAGGTGATTTGATTGTCGCTGTTGCCACCCGGCCTTACAATAGCGCCGCACCGATGAACAGCGTCGATCTCACCCAGCATTTTCTGATTGCCATGCCGGCCATGGTCGATCCGCACTTTGCCAAATCACTGACGCTGGTCTGCGAACACAACGAAAACGGCGCCCTCGGCATCGTCATCAACCGGCCCACCGATCTCAACCTGCACGGCCTGCTGGAACAGGTCAAAATCACGCCGGAGCTTGATCGTTTTCGCGGCGTGCCGGTCCATTTCGGCGGCCCGGTGCAGGTCGACCGCGGTTTTGTGCTGCATCGGCCGGTGGGCGCCTGGCAATCGACGCTGGCCGTCGGCGCCGAAATCGGCCTGACCACCTCGAAGGACATCCTCGAAGCCGTCGCCCGCGGCGAAGGGCCGCCACAAATGCTGGTCACGCTCGGCTATGCCGGCTGGGCGCCGGGACAGCTCGAACATGAGCTCGCGCAAAACGCCTGGCTCACCGTGCCTGCGCGCAGCGACATCCTCTTCGACATGCCGGCCGAGGAACGGCTCGCCGCCGCGATGCAGTCGCTGGGCGTCGATTACGCCAATCTCTCGGACGTCGCCGGACACGCGTGAGCCCGCGGCCCGCTCGCGGCTCCGTGCTCGCATTCGATTTTGGCGAAAAGCGCATCGGCGTTGCTGTTGGCGAGCTGGAGCTGGCTATACCCCATGCGCTGGCGGTCATCTCGGCAGAAGACAATGACAGCCGGTTCGCCGAGATCGCCGCGCTGATCAGCGAATGGCGGCCGGTGCGGCTGGTCGTCGGTGTTGCCAGCCATGCCGACGGGGCGGTCCATGAAACCGGGCGGCTGGCACGCCGCTTCGGCCAGCGGCTCCACGGCCGGTTTGCCATCGCCGTGGATTTTGTCGACGAACGCCTGACTTCACTCGCGGCCGAGGCCGCATTGCGGGAAGCCGGGCTGCGTGCCGACAAACGCGCCGCGCTGCTGGATGCGGCGGCGGCGGCAGAAATCCTGCGCAGCTGGTTTGCCGCTGCGCCGGCGGGCGAAGACTAGGGTCCGCCCAGCCCAAAATTTGCCGCTTCGGCATTTTAGCGGCGCACCGATTGTGTTAGTCTACGGCCCGCCATGCCGGCTAACCCGCTTCCTGATGCCGAGCAACTGCTCGCATCGCTGACCGACCGTATGCGGCCCGCCATCGGGCCGAACACCGGACTGGTCGGCATTCATACCGGCGGCGTCTGGCTCGCCGAACGCCTGCACCAGGCCCTCGGCATCCAGCTTCCCCTCGGCACCCTCGACGTTTCCTTCTACCGCGACGACTTCAACAAGAAGGGGCTCCGGCGCAACGTCAAGAGTTCCGACATCCCCTTCGACGTCGACGGCTGCGCCGTGGTGATCGTCGATGATGTGCTGTACACCGGACGCACCATCCGCGCCGCCATCAACGAACTGTTCGATTATGGCCGCCCGGCGAGCATCCGCCTCGCCGCGCTGGTCGACCGCGGTGGCCGCGAGCTGCCGATTGCCGCCGAGTTTGTCGGCGCAGCAATCGAGGTGGCTGACGGCAGGAATATTGAACTCACGCGTGACACGCAGGGCCGCCTGGCCCTGGAGCTGGCGAAAGACTGACTGCCATGTGGCTCGATTCCGCCAATCCGCAACTCAACAAAAACGGCGAACTGCATCATCTGCTGTCGCTGGAAGGACTGCCAGCCGATGTGCTGCGGCAGATTCTCGATACCGCGGAATCCTTTGTCGGCGTCACCCAGCGTGAGGTGAAGAAAGTGCCGCTGCTGCGCGGCAAGGCGGTGTTCAACCTGTTTTTTGAACCGTCAACGCGCACCCGGACCACGTTTGAAATCGCCGCCAAACGGCTGTCGGCGGATGTCATCAACCTCGCGATCAACGTGTCCTCGCAAAGCAAGGGCGAGTCGGTGCTCGACACCGTGGCCAACCTCGCGGCGATGCAGGCCGACATGTTCATCGTGCGCCATGCCGCCAGCGGCGCACCGTACCTGATTGCCAGGCATGTCGCCCAGGACATCCATGTCATCAACGCCGGCGACGGCCGCCACGCACATCCGACGCAGGGCCTGCTCGACATGTACACCATCCGCCACTACAAGGGCGATTTCACCCGGCTGCGCGTGGCCATCGTCGGCGACATCCTGCATTCGCGTGTCGCGCGTTCGCAGATCCACGCGCTGACCACGCTCGGATGCCCGGAAATCCGCGTCATCGGTCCGAAAACGCTGCTGCCGGCGCAGGTCAACCGGCTTGGCGTGCAGGTCTACCCCGACATGCAAAGCGGCCTGAAGGATGTCGATGTGGTGATGATGCTGCGGCTGCAGAACGAACGCATGAACGGCGCGCTGCTGCCCTCGGCGCAGGAGTTCTACAAATACTACGGCCTGACCGAGGACAAACTCGCGCTGGCCAGGCCCGACGCCATCGTGCTTCACCCCGGACCGATGAACCGCGGCGTGGAAATCGATTCCAGCGTCGCCGACGGCAAGCAGTCGGTGATCCTGCCGCAGGTGACTTTCGGCATCGCCATCCGCATGGCGGTGATGAGCATACTGGCCGGCAACTGACGCAAACGATGAAAATCCACATCAAAAACGGCCGCCTGATCGACCCCAAAAACGGGATTGATGCCCGGCGCGATCTGTACGTCGCTGCAGGCAAGGTGATCGCGGTGGGTGATGCTCCGGCCAATTTCGTCGCCAACCGCGTCATCGACGCGACCGGCCGGGTGGTCAGCCCCGGTCTCGTTGACCTCGCCGTGCGCCTGCGGGAGCCCGGTTATGAATACATGGCGACGCTGGAGTCCGAAATGGATGCCGCGATCGCCGGCGGCGTCACCAGCCTCGCCTGTCCGCCGGATACCGATCCCCCGCTGGATGAGCCGGGACTGGTCGAGATGCTCAAGTACCGCGCCAAAAACCTGAACCAGGCGCATGTCTATCCGGTGGGCGCCCTGACTGTCGGCCTGAAAGGCGCGCGTCTTACTGAAATGGCCGAACTGCGTGATGCCGGTTGTGTCGCCTTCTCGCAGGCTGAAGCGCCGTTCGCCGACAACCTGGTGCTGATGCATGCGCTCGAATATGCGGCCACCTTCGGCTTCCCGGTGTGGCTGCGCGCGCAGGATCCGGCTCTGTCGCGCCACGGTGTCGCGCACGAAGGTGAAGTCGCCACCCGCCTCGGCCTGCCGGCGATTCCGGTGGCCGCGGAGGTCATTGCCCTGTCGACCATGCTGATCATCGCCCGCGAAACCGGGGCGCGCATCCATATCGCCCGCCTCTCCTCCGCTGAAGGCGTGGCCATGGTGCGCGAAGCCAAATCCCGCGGCCTGCCGGTGACCTGCGACATCGGCATACACCATGCGCACCTGTCGGAAATGGACATCGGTTATTTCGATCCGAACTGTCACCTCTCACCGCCGCTGCGCAGCCAGCGCGATCGCGATGCGCTGCGCGCGGGACTTGCCGACGGCATCATCGACGCGCTGTGCTCGGATCACACCCCGGTTGATGAAGACGTCAAGCAGGTGCCGTTTTCCGAAGCCGAAGCCGGCGCCACGGGTGTCGAACTGCTGCTGCCACTGACGCTGAAGTGGGCCGAGGAGTCCGGCCTCGGCCTGGGTGCAGCCCTGGCCGGCATCACGACAAAACCCGCCGCCATCCTCGGCATCGACGCCGGACACCTGGCCATCGGCGCCAGCGCCGATGTCTGCATCTTCGACCCGGAAGCGCATTGGCGCATCGAGCCCGCCGCCCTGCGCAGCCAGGGCAAGAACACGCCGTTCACGGGCATTGAAGTACGTGGCCGCGTGACCCACACGCTGGTCAGCGGCGCCTTGGTTTACGAAAAAAAATAATCAATTAAATCAAATACTTGTCGTGGCTCCGCGCGAGCCATCGGCCGCATTTCTGCTAAACTAAGCCTGCTTCTTGCGGTCCCAGCTGCATCACCTTCCATCACCGGCACAACATGAATCCCCTACTCGATTTTTCCGCACTGCCCCGTTTTGCCGACTTCAAACCTGCACTGGTGGCGCCTGCCATTGAGCAGTTGCTGGCGGAGAACCGCGCGCTGATCACACAACTGGCGGCCGATGAAACAACGCCGTCCTGGGAAAATTTCGTCGGCCCGCTGGAAGACGCCAACGAGCGCCTGCGCCGCGCCTGGGGACAGGTCGGCCACCTGAATGCCGTGATGAACAGCCCGGCGCTGCGCGAAGCCTACAACGCAACGCTGCCGAAAATCACCCAGTACTACACCGAACTCGGCCAGCACGAAGGCCTCTACCGTCGCTTCAAGAGCCTGCGCGCCGACCAGGGGTTTGCCGCACTCAGTACGGCGCAGCAGAAGATCGTCGACAATGAACTGCGCGATTTCCGCCTTGGCGGCGCCGAACTGCCGCCGGCCGGCAAACAACGCTATACCGAAATCAGCGACCGGCTGTCGATGCTGACCTCGCGTTTCAGCGACAACCTGCTTGACGCCACCAATGCCTGGTCGCATCGGGTCACCGACGCGGCCGAGCTGGCCGGGCTGCCGGAAGATGCAAAAGAAGCTGCACGTGCCGCTGCGGAAACCGACAAACAGGCCGGCTGGAAATTCACGCTGCACGCGCCTTCATACATGCCGGTGCTGCAGTATGCCGACAACCGCGCATTGCGCGAACGCATGTACCGCGCTTATGTCACCCGCGCCTCCGAATTCGGCGACGCCAAACTCGACAATACGCCGCTGATCACGGAAATCGTCAGCCTGCGCCGTGAGATGGCGCAGCTGCTCGGTTTTGGCAGTTTTGCCGAGTATTCGCTGGAAGCCAAAATGGCGGAAACGCCGGCGCAGGTGCTCGGGTTCCTGGGTGAACTGGCGGCACGGGCCAAACCCTATGCGCAACGCGACCTGAAGGAACTGCAGGATTTCGCGCGCAAGGCACTGGGCATGAAAGAGCTCTCTGCCTGGGACTACGCCTATGTGTCGGAAAAACTGCGGGTTGCCCAGTACGCCTTCTCCGAAAACGAAGTCAAACAGTATTTCCCCGAAACCACGGTATTGCCCGGCATGTTCAAGATGGTCGAAACCCTGTACGGCCTCAGCATCGCGCCGACCGAGGCGCCGCAATGGCATGACGACGTGCGTTTTTTCTCCATCCGCGACCGCAGCGGCGCGCTGGTCGGCCAGTTTTATCTCGACCTTTATGCGCGCCCGAGCAAGCGCGGCGGCGCATGGATGGACGACGCCATCACCCGGCGCAGCACGGCAAAAGGCACGCAGGCGCCGGTGGCCTACCTCAACTGCAATTTCACCCCTCCCGCGCCCGGCAAAGCGGCGCTGTTCACCCATGATGAAGTGATCACGCTGTTCCATGAATTCGGCCACGGCCTGCACCACCTGCTGACCCGCGTCGATTACCTCGGCGTATCGGGCATCAACGGCGTGGAATGGGACGCGGTCGAGCTGCCCAGCCAGTTCATGGAAAACTTCTGCTGGGAATGGGGCGTCGTCGAGCCGATGACCCGCCATGCCGACAGCGGCGCGGCCCTGCCGAAGGCGCTGTTCGAAAAAATGCTCGCCGCGAAAAATTTCCAGAGCGGCATGCAGACCGTGCGCCAGATCGAATTCTCGCTGTTCGATCTGCGCCTTCATTACGACTTTGATCCTGCAGGCGGACAGACGGCGCTGCAATTGCTGGACGAGGTGCGCCGCGAAGTCGCCGTGGTGATTCCGCCGGCATACAACCGCTTCCCGAACAATTTTTCGCACATTTTCGCCGGTGGTTACGCCGCGGGTTATTACAGCTACAAATGGGCGGAAGTGCTGTCGGCCGACGCCTACAGCCTGTTCGAGGAAAACGGCGTACTGGACCCGAAAACGGGCATGCGTTTCTGGAATGAAGTGCTCGCCGTCGGCGGCAGCCGGCCGGCGCTGGCTTCCTTCGTCGCTTTCCGCGGCCGGGAACCGAGCATCGATGCACTGCTGCGTCACAACGGCATGGCCGCGCAGGCGGCCTGATCCCCGCCTGCCGCGGTATCATGCCAACTCATGTGCGGCGCGGGTTCCGGCTCCGCTGCTTTTTCCTGCGAGGTGATCAACATGACGAGAATCATTGTTTTTCCGGCGGTGCTGATGACCGCACTGGTGGCCATCAGCACCGCCCAGGCGGCCCAGCTCTATCGCTGGGTCGATGACAAAGGCCGGGTCGAATGGCGCGACACGCCGCCGCCTGCCAATGCCAACGCCAAAAAAGTCGAGCAACGCAGCATCGGCGGCAGCGTGATTGAAACCTCCACCCTGCCCTACAGCGTACAGCAGGCCGTGCGCAACTTCCCGGTCACGCTTTATGTCAGCAATTGCGGCGAAGGCTGCGACAAGGCGAGGGCGCACCTGGTCGGCCGCGGCGTCCCCTTCACCCAGAAAAGCCCGCGGGATGACATTGACGCCTACAAGAAACTGACCAATGGCGGCATGGAAGTGCCGTTGCTGTTTGTCGGACGCGAGCGCCTGAAGGGCTATGAGGCCGGCGCATGGAATGCCGCTTTGGACAACGCCGGCTATCCGCGCCAGCCGGTGCCGGGTTACGTTGCGCCGAAGGTCCCGGCTGAGCCGGCAGCCAAACCGGCGGCAGCCCCGGTTGCCGAGCCTGCGCCGGAAAACGCTCCGGCACCTGCCCCGGCGCAATGAAGCTTGCCACCTGGAACGTCAATTCGCTGAAAGTCCGGTTACCGCAAGTCCTGACCTGGATTGACGCACACAAACCGGACGCGCTGTGCCTGCAGGAAACCAAGACTGAAGACGCGAAATTCCCGCTGGCTGAAATCGAAGCCGCCGGTTACCACGCCTCCTTCAGCGGGCAGAAAACCTACAACGGCGTTGCCATACTGACGCGCAAGCCTGTTGATGCCGCAGCCCACGGCATTCCCGGATTCGACGATCCGCAAAGGCGCGTCACCACTGCAACCGTCAACGGCGTGCGCGTCGTCTGCGCCTATATTCCGAATGGCGAATCCGTCGAATCAGACAAGTACCGCTACAAACTGGAATGGCTGCAGGCCCTGACAACATGGCTGGGCGGTGAATTGAAACAACATCCGTCACTGGCCCTGCTCGGCGATTACAACATCGCCCCGGATGACCGCGACGTGCATGACCCACAGGCCTGGGCCGGCAAAGTCCTGTGCAGCGATGCCGAGCGCGCCGCCTTCAGGGCGCTGACCGCATTGGGCCTGCAGGATACTTTCCGTCTGTTCGAACAGCCGGAAAAGTCCTTTACCTGGTGGGATTACCGGATGCAGGCCTTCCGCCGGAAAATGGGCTTGCGCATCGACCACATTCTCGCCTCGGACGCGCTGGCCGGTCAGTGCAAATCCTGCATGGTGGATACCGGGCCGCGACGCAACGAACGGCCGTCGGATCATGCGCCGGTCATCGCCGAATTCGCATAAACCCCGACACCGCCGGAGTCGCGGCGGGCAACCTGCCGCCCATCCGCTTCATCGCATCGTGACGAATTCTTCGGCAGCCGTGGGATGGATGCCGATGGTGGCATCCAGCTGCGCCTTGGTGACGCCGCAATTGAGCGCCACGGCGAGTCCCTGAATGATTTCACCGGCTTCGGCGCCGACCATGTGCGCGCCCAGCACGCGTCCGGTATCCCTGGCCACCACCAGTTTCATGAACACCCGTTCCGTTGATCCGGACAGCGTGGCTTTCAGGGGACGAAACCGGCTGCGATAGACATCCACCCCGCCATGACGCTCCCTGGCCCCGGCTTCCGTCAGGCCGACGGTGCCGATATGCGGATGACTGAACACGGCCGTGGCGATATTGCCGTAATCCAGTACGGCCGGGTCATTGCGGAACAGGGTGCGCGCCAGCGCCATGCCTTCGGCGATCGCCACCGGGGTCAGCTGCACGCGGTCAATCACATCGCCGATGGCGTGTATGGACGGCACCGAGGTCGCGTAATGGTCGTTTACAAGGACGGCGCCGTTTTTCGCCAGTTTCACCCCGGCTTCCGCCAAACCCAGTCCGGCGACATTCGGCCGGCGCCCGGTGGCGAACATCACCAGATCCGTCTCGATGCTCCGTCCCGAGTCGAGTTTCACCTGCAGATTTTTGCCATTCCGTATCACCCCCTGCGGTGATTCTCCGAGGACCAGCGTGACGCCATGCGCCGCCAGCTCCTCGGCCAGCACCTTGCCGAGGTCATCATCAAAGCCGCGCAACAGCCGCTCGCCACGATGCAGCAGCGTGGTTTCCACGCCGAGGCCGTTGAATATCGACGCAAACTCGACCGCGATATAACCGCCGCCGACCAGCAGTGCCCGCCGCGGCAGGGCATCCAGATGAAACGCCTGATCGGAGGTGATGCCCAGTTCGGCGCCGGGAATGTCGGGTTTCACCGCATGCCCGCCGGTGGCAATCAACAAATGTGCGGCCGTCAGCCGCTGTTCGCCGACTGCGACGGTATGCGCATCCAGCACGCGCGCGCGTCCGGCAATGACCCTGACCCCGGCATCCTGCAGCACTTTGGCGTAAACACCGTTGAGCCGGGCGATTTCGCGATCCTTGTTCGCCAACAGGGTTTTCCAGTCAAACCGCGCGGCGTCGACCGTCCAACCAAAACCGCGCGCATCCGCGACTTCGGAAGCCACATGCGCTGCATAGGAAAAGAGTTTTTTGGGTATGCAGCCGACATTGACGCAGGTCCCGCCCAACGCGCCGGACTCGATCAACGCCACTTTTGCGCCGTGTCCGGCCGACATCCGGCTGGCACGCACTCCACCGGAACCGCCGCCGATGGTAATCAGGTCGTAGTCGTATTGAGTCATGTCAGCAGTCTCCCGGGGGAAATTCCCCGGAGAATACTACTTGAATCCCTTGGCCAGGCGGCAAAAGGAGTCTCGCCGCAGATCAAACAACCAAGCGGCGGGTGAGTTAAGCATTGGCACAAAACTGATCAGCAGAGAGGTTAAGCTGCGGCATAGCTTCACCGCCGCCGTTCCCATCAAGCCTCTTCGCCCCGACCCGCTTCTATTTTCAATTCCTGGATCTTGCGTGTCAGCGTGTTGCGGCCGAGGCCGAGCAGTTGCGCCGCTTCAATGCGGCGCCCGCCGGTTTGCGCCAGCGCTTTCATGATCAGCGCTTTCTCGAACTGCTGCGTCAATTCCTGCATGATGCCGGTTTCACCGCGATGCAGGCGCAATTCGGCTTCGCGTCCCAGCGCAGTCACCCAGTCCTCGGCCCCGGCAACCACGGATTGCGCCCGCATCTCCGGCGGCAGGTCCTTGATCTCGATCGTCGCCGCGGGGGCCATCACCGTCAGCCAGTGGCAGAGGTTTTCCAGCTGTCGCACATTGCCCGGCAGATCCTGCACGGCAATGTATTTCAGCGTGGCTTCGGCCAGGCGCTTGGATTCGACGCCGAGGTCACGCGCGCTTTTCTGCAGGAAATATTTCGCCAGCAGCGGAATGTCTTCGCGCCGCTCGCGCAGGGCCGGCAGGCGCAGACGGATGACATTCAGGCGATGAAACAGGTCTTCGCGGAACAGCCCCTGCTTGACCCGCGCTTCGAGATCCTGGTGCGTCGCCGCGATGACCCGCACATTGGCCTTGATCGGCTGATGTCCGCCGACGCGGTAAAAATTGCCGTCCGACAGCACCCGCAGCAGGCGCGTCTGCAATTCCTGCGGCATGTCGCCGATTTCATCGAGAAACAGCGTGCCGCCTTCGGCCTGCTCGAAGCGGCCGCGGCGCATGTTCTGGGCGCCGGTGAAGGCCCCCCGTTCATGACCAAACAGTTCGGACTCCAGCAGTTCCTTGGGTATCGCCGCCGTGTTGATCGCGATGAACGGGCGACCGGCGCGAGGGCTGTGGCGATGCAGGGCGCTGGCCACCAATTCCTTGCCGGTGCCCGATTCGCCGGTGATCAGCACCGTGGCATGCGACTGCGACAATCGACCGATGGCGCGAAACACCTCCTGCATGGCCGGCGCCTGACCGAGGATTTCCGGCACGGCTTCGCTGACTTCACCCGCAGTGTCCTGGCGCACGCTTTCATCCATTGCGCGGCGGATCAGTTCGACCGCATGGTCGACGTCAAAGGGTTTGGGCAGGTATTCGTATGCGCCCCCCTGGAACGCCGTCACCGCGCTTTCCAGGTCGGAATAGGCCGTCATGATGATCACCGGCATGGAAGGATGCCGGGCTTTCGCCTGCTGCAGCAGTTCAAGCCCGGACTCTCCGGGCATGCGGATGTCGCTGACCACAACCTGCGGCGTTTCGTCGTCCAGCGCCGCCAGCGCCTCGCGCGCGGAAGCAAAGGCCTTGAATGCGATGTTCTCGCGGGTCAGGGCTTTTTCAAACACCCAGCGTATCGAACGGTCGTCGTCAATAATCCAGACTGGTTTCATGTTATTCCGCAATCATTAAATGTGGGGCTGGATGCAGTTCATTCAGCGTTCCGCGGATCTCTGCCCGCGCGGATCGTCCTGCACCGGAAGCAGCAAGGTGAAACACGTCCTGCCGGGCGCGCTTTCGAAGGTGATTGCGCCCTGATGCTGCGTGACAAAATTATGCGCAATGGTCAGCCCGAGTCCGCTGCCGCCTTCGCGTCCTGAAATCAGCGGCTGGAACACGCGCGCCTGCATGTCTTCGGGAATGCCGGGGCCGTTGTCGCTGATTTCCACCTGCACCGCATGCCGGTATCGCCGCCGCGCCAATGTGACCTGGCGGGCGATGCGTGTCTTCAGCCGGATCTCGCCGCTTTTCCCCGCATCACCGCCGCTGCCCTCTATCGCCTGCGCCGCGTTGCGCGCTATGTTGAGCGCCACCTGTATCAATTGCTCGCGGTCCCCGGTCAGCACAGGCATGCTGGTGTCGTAATCACGGCGGACAATGATCCCGGGAAATTCAGCCAGGATCACGCTGCGCACGCGCTCCAGCACCTCATGCACGTTGACCGGACCAGGCAAGGGCAGGCGGTGCGGGGTCAGCAGCCGGTCCATCAGCGATTGCAGCCGGTCCGATTCCTTGATGATGACCTGGGTGTATTCGTGCAGGGCCGGCCGCTCGAGTTCACGGTCCAGCAGCTGCGCGGCGCCGCGGATCCCGCCCAGCGGATTCTTGATCTCATGCGCCAGATTGCGGATCAGGTCGCGATGCGCCTGGCTCTGCTCGAGCAGCCTGGCCTCGCGCTCGACCCGCAGCTGTTGATCAATCTGGCGAAATTCAAGCAGGGCGCCGTTGCCGGCATCCACGCCCCTGTCCAGCGGGCTGACCGTGCAGGCCAGGTTCAGCCGCAAACGGCCGTTGATGGCCAGTTCCAGCTCATGTTCGGTATAGCTGCAGTTGTTGGCCTTGGCATAACTGATAGCTGCGGCCAGGACCGCGTTTTCGCCGAACAGGCGGTCCAGCGCCATTCCGGCCGCATTGGTTACGGACGCCTCAAACAGATTTTCGGCAGCAGGATTCATGTGGAGTACGGCTTGTTTGTCATCAACGACCACCACCGCGGTCGCGAGCAGATCAAGTCCGGTCAGCAACGCGGCATTCATGGCGCAGGCTGGATACAGGCATGAGCAAAAAGCACGCCAGCGGGCTCTTTGCGCGACAAATAAAACGCCAGAGGGGAAAACGCTCGCGGGTCAGAGCCGCGATGGGCGCAAGCAAGCGCCGCAGCGCTCAGCGCAGCGAGGAAAGTTCCTTGCGCAGATTCGTCACGTTGTTTTCGTGCAACGCAACTTTCTTCTTGAACGGCTCCAGACGATCGAGCACGCGCTGATAATTGCGCTCGCTGCCGAGGCGCGTGGCTTCCTGCTCCGCGAGATCCTTTTTCGCCTGATCGAGCAGTTTCTGCTCGTTGGCCAGTTCCTGCTCGAGGATTCTGCGCCGGTCGCCGTCGCGCTGCTGCTGGGTCGGCGCGTCGACCTTGGGAAAATTGCCGGCAGCCGCTTGCGGCCTGGCTTCGGAACCCTTTGCCGTGGGCTTGGGTGCGGGCACGCTCGAAACCGGCGGCAGGTTCATCGGTTTGCAGCCTGCCGATTCTGCTTTTACGTTGGTAAAGCGCTTGTTGCCGCTGCTGTCGACACACTCCCAGATATCGGCCCGTGCCAGGCCCGAAACGACCAGCAGCAATGAAATAACGAATAAACGCATCGGTGGCCCTGATTGATCCCGCACGAAAGCCGGCATTTCTACCAACGGGAATTACATCCCTGTGGTTGACTTGCAGCATGGACGATTAAGGGCTAAGTCTATGTCAACAAAGAAAAATCTGCAATCGCACCGGGCTTGCCCGGGCTTCGGAAAACAAAAGGGCGGGTACATGCCCGCCCTTTTGCCGGAGCACATGCGATCAGAGGCTGTAATAGAGCTGGAACTCGAGCGGATGCGTGGTCATGCGGAAGGCGGTGACTTCCTCCATTTTCAACGCAATGTAGGCGTCGATCATTTCGTTGGAGAACACACCGCCACGCGTCAGGAACTCGCGATCCTTGTCGAGATAATCCAGCGCCTGATCCAGCGATGAGCACACCGCCGGCACTTTCTTCGCCTCTTCCGGCGGCAGATCATAGAGATTCTTGTCCACGGCATCGCCGGGATGAATCTTGTTCTGGATGCCGTCGAGGCCGGCCATCATCAGCGCGGTGAATGCCAGGTACGGATTCGCCGTCGGATCCGGGAAACGCACTTCGATGCGGCGCGCCTTCGGGCTGGACACATGCGGAATGCGGATCGATGCCGAGCGGTTGCGCGCCGAATACGCCAGGTTGATCGGCGCTTCAAAACCAGGCACCAGCCGTTTGTAGGAATTGGTTCCCGGGTTGGTGATCGCGTTCAGCGCGCGGGCATGCTTGATGATGCCGCCGATGTAGAAAAGCGCGAGTTCGGAGAGGCCGGCATAACCGTTGCCGCTGAACAGGTTCTGGCCGCCTTTCCACAGCGACTGGTGCACATGCATGCCCGAACCGTTGTCGCCGACGATCGGCTTCGGCATGAAGGTGGCCGTCTTGCCGTAGGAATGCGCCACATTGTGCACGGTGTACTTGAGGATCTGGTTCCAGTCGGCGCGTTTGACCAGGCTGGTGAACAGGGTGCCGATTTCGCACTGGCCCGGCGCCGCCACTTCATGGTGATGCACTTCGACCGGAACACCCTGCTCTTCGAGCGCCAGGCACATCGCGGAGCGGATGTCCTGCAGCGAATCCACCGGCGGCACCGGGAAATAACCGCCCTTGATCGGCGGACGATGGCCCATGTTGCCGCCTTCCATGTCTTCACCGGAAGACCACGGCGCTTCGGAGGTTTTCACCTTGACCATGGAGCCGGACATGTCGACGCTCCAGGTCACCGAATCAAAAATGAAAAATTCGGGCTCAGGACCGAAATAGGCGGTATCGCCGATGCCGGAAGATTTCAGATAGGCTTCGGCACGTTTGGCGATCGAGCGGGGATCGCGGTCATAACCCTTGCCGTCCGAAGGTTCCACGACGTCACAGGTCAGGTTCAGCGTCGCTTCATCCATGAACGGATCCATGCGCGCACTGCCGGGGTCCGGCATCAACAGCATGTCCGAGGCCTCGATGCCCTTCCAGCCGGCAATCGACGAACCGTCAAAGGCATGGCCGTCGGTGAACTTGTCCTCACCAAACATTTTCACCGGCACGGAAACATGCTGTTCCTTGCCGCGGGTGTCGGTAAACCGCAGATCAACGAATTTGACTTCGTTGTCCTTGAGCATCTTCATGACATCGGTTGCGCTTCCCATCTAACTCTCCTGATGATTGCTATTGATTAAAAGGGGATTGGAGGATCGAATTTGTTCCGGCGACCCTATTCAGCAGGATGTGTACCAAGGCGGTGCACCCTTATCTTTTTGAATATAAATCGATTTTTATCACCGCGCGACCAAGGATTGCACTAAGTTGGCGCATAAAGACCCGTATGGCACCATTGTGGTGCATTCGCGAGTGGTGTGCAAGGGCTAGAATGCGCAGCTTCCTATCCCTGATGGCCAATACCCATGAGCAACACAGACGACATACTGCAGGCAGCCGGAGACCGCGCCCGGCAAATGGGCCTTCCCTACAGTGGCGCGCTGACGCCCCAGGAAGCCTTTCAGCTGTGGAAATCCATTCCCGGTGCGCAGCTGGTGGACGTGCGCACCCGCGCCGAGTGGGACTGGGTTGGGCGCATCCCCGGCGCAGTCGAAATCGAGCTGCTGTCCTATCCCGGCAACCGCCCCAATCCGGCATTCGTGCAGGAGCTGCAGCAAAAAGTCGCGGCAGAAGCGCCGGTGCTGTTCATCTGCCGCAGCGGCGGCCGCTCGCACAATGCCGCAATGCTGGCGATGCAGGCCGGCTACACCGACAGCTATAACGTGCTGGAGGGATTTGAAGGCGACCGCGATGCGCAGGGCCAACGCAACAAGGTCGGCGGCTGGCGCGCGGCCGGCCTGCCCTGGATGCAGGGCTGAGCTGCGGCCAAATTACTCGCCGCGCCAGACCACGCCGTAAAGATCGTGGCGGCGGTCGCGCAGATTGCGCACCGTGCCGTTGTTGCGCGCAGTGACCAGCGTATCCGGCCGCAGATCCGCAATGGCGACGGTTTCCACATTCGGCGTGGTGTCCGCCGCAATGCCGTCCCGCGCAAACGGAAAATCGCAGGGGGTCAGCACGCAGCTCTGCGCATACTGGATATCCATGTTGGACACATTCGGCAGGTTGCCCACGTTGCCCGACATCACCACGTAGATCTGGTTTTCGACGGCACGGGCATGGCAGCAGTAGCGCACCCGCAGATAGCTCTGGCGCTCGTCGGTGCAGAAAGGCACGAACAGGATGTGTATGCCCTGATCCGTGAGATGCCGCACCAGTTCCGGAAACTCCGAGTCGTAGCACACCAGCACCCCGATCGGCCCGCAATCCGTTTCAATGGCCGCAACCCTGTTGCCGCCCTCGATGTTCCACCACGCCACCTCGTTGGGCGTCGGATGAATCTTGGGCTGCTCATGAATGCTGCCGTCGCGCAGGAAAACATAGGAAATGTTCTCGACCCTGCCGCCGGCCATCCGGGTCGGGTGCGAGCCGCCGATGATGTTGATGTTATGGCGCAGCGCCATGTCGCGCATGGCCTCGCGGAAACGCGGCGTGTACTCGGTCAGCGCGGCAATCGCCTCCGCCGGCGGCATTTCACGGTTCTCGATCGAGAGCAGCTGCAGCGTGAACAATTCCGGAAACACCACGAAGTCGCCGTTGTAGGTCGCCACCACATCGACGAAATACTCGACGAACTTGATGAACTCCTCGAAGGAATGCACACGCCGCAGCATGTACTGCACGGTGCCGACGCGCACCGAATCGGCCAGCCGTCCGCCGGAATATTTTGGCGTGGAGGCCTTTGCATCCTCCGCAACCTTGGGATTGCGCCAAACCAGATGCACGCCGTAACCGAGCGACTGCTGGTCGTTGGTGATGTAGTCGGGGATCACCCCGATGATTTCAAAACGGTTGCGCAACTGGAATGACAGCACCGGATCGCGCTGCCGCTTCTCCTGCACTTCCCTGACATACTTTTCAGCGCTGCCGAAACGCTTGATCCGGCGCGCCAGCGTCGGCAGCCGGCCGATGAACACGATCCCCTTCAGCCTGCGCGCCTCGCAGAGTTTCTTGCGCTGGTTGTAGAGCCTCTGGCCGAGGTGGTAGCCGCGGTAATCCGGATCCACGCAGACTTCCATGCCATAGAGCCAGTCACCCGCCGGATCATGGCGTGCGGCGTAACCGTTGCCGGTTATTTCAACCCAGCTGTGCGGCTTCAGCGCAATGTCCCCGCGCGTGATGAAGGTCGCGCAATACCCGACCACCTTTTCATCGACGGTGATGACAAACTGGCCTTCAGGAAAATTGTTGATCTGTCCGGTGATCGCGCCGGATGAGTAGCCCTTCATGCCGGCTTCGGCATAAACCCGTGAACTCAGCGCGCAGACTGCCGGCACGTCGGACAGCGCCGCATTGCGGATGTGCAGCCGGGTCTTCGGATCGGCCAAAGTCGATTTTTCGGAATTTGGTTTCATGACACCCCCTCATAGTCCGACTCCGCCGGTCCGGGGAAGTTCCGCCCCTGCAGGGACGCCGGCAGCTACCAGGTGATGAGGCCGGTATAGGCGCTGATCAGTATGAACAGGCCGAAAACAATGCGGTACCAGGCGAACACGCGAAAATCGTGGGAAGCGACATAACGCATCAGCCACCGTATGCAGACAAATGCAGAAGCAAAAGCGGTGACGGTGCCGATGCCGAACAGGCCGATATCATCCGTGGACAGCAGCGCGCGGTTTTTATAGAGATCGTAGATCCCGGCAGCCATCAAAGTCGGCACCGCGAGGAAAAACGAAAATTCGGTTGCCGTGCGGCGGGACAATCCGAACAACATGCCGCCGATGATGGTGGCGCCCGAACGTGACACGCCGGGAATCAGCGCAAATGCCTGCGCAAAACCGACTTTCAGCGCATCACGCCAGGACATCGCATCGACATCTTCAATCCGTATCGGGCGCTCTCGCCGCTCGACCCACAGAATCACGAAGCCGCCGGCAACCAGCGCAATCGCCACCGGCACTGCGTGAAAAAGCTGCGACTTGATCGCCGAGCCCAGCGCGAGCCCGATGACCGCCGCCGGCATGAAGGCAGCCAGCAGGTTGAGCACGAATCCCTGCGCCCTGGCATCCACTGCAAGGCCGCGCAGCACGCCAAGAAACCGCTCCCGGAACTCCCAGCAGACGGCCAGCATCGCGCCGGTCTGGATCACCAGCTCGAACACCTTGCCTTTTTCATCATTGAAACCGAGCAGGCTGCCGGCGATGATCAGGTGCCCGGTGCTTGAGACCGGCAGGAATTCGGTGAGTCCTTCGACGATGCCCAGGATCAGGGCTTTGAGGGCGAGCGCGATATCCATCGCCGCATTCTACTGGATGCGTGATCGGGAACTCCGGGTCACCGGATGCTTGAGCTATTCGTAACGCAGGGCTTCTATCGGCAGCAGGCGCGAAGCCTTGCGCGCCGGATAAAAACCGAAAAAGATGCCGATGGCCGCGGCGAATCCCACGGCCAGCACGATGGGTTCGATGCCCAGCAATATCGGCCATTCGGCAAAATGACCGATGGCCAGCGTGCCGCCGATGCCGAGCGCGATGCCGAGCAGGCCGCCGATCAGCGCCAGCGTGATGGCCTCCACCAGGAACTGCGTCAGGATGTCATGTCCGCGCGCGCCCACGGCCATGCGCAGGCCGATCTCGCGCGTACGCTCGGTCACCGACACCAGCATGATGTTCATGATGCCGATGCCGCCGACCAGCAGCGATACCGAAGCCACGGCCGCCAGCAGCAGGCCCATGATCTTGCTCGATTCCTCCCGCGCGCTCAGCACTTCCGACAGGTTGCGCAGCGTGAAGTCATCTTCGCGATCCTGCTGGATGCGGTGGCGCTGGCGCAGCAGGTCGCGGATCTGCGCCTCGGCTTCCGTCATGTTCTCGCCGTCGCGCACCTTGATGAACACCGTGCCCACGGTGCGCAGCTTTCCGGTGCCGCGGCCGAGTATGCGGTTGCGTGCCGTGGAGATCGGCATCAGCACCACATCATCCTGGTCCTGGCCGCCGAGACTCTGGCCCTTGCGCTCCAGTGTGCCGATCACCGTGAACGGCACTTTGCGGATGCGCACGACCTGTCCTATGGGGTCGCTGTCGCCAAACAGGTTGCGCACCACGGTATCGCCCAGCAGGGCGACCTTGGCCGATCCGGCGAGATCGGCCGGATCAAAACCCTTGCCCGAACCGATCACCCAGTTGCGCGCCTCGAAGTATTCATTGGTCACTCCATAAAGCACGGTTGACCAGTTGCTCGTGCCGGCTACGACCTGCCCGGTGCCGCGCAGGGTCGGCGCCGCAGCCTGCACCGAGGACACGTCGCGCTGGACGGCATAGGCATCCTCCTCCGTCAGCGTATTGCGCGAACCGGCGCCCATGCGCACGCCGCCGCTGGTGGTCGATCCCGGCAGCAGCATGATCAGGTTGGTGCCCAGGCCCTTGATCTGCTCCTCGATGCGCGACTGCGCGCCGGAGCCGACGGCAATCATGGTGATCACCGCGGCGACTCCGATGATGATGCCGAGCATGGTCAGGGCGCTGCGCAGCTTGTTGATGCGCAGTGCACGCAGTGCAATGCGAATGCTGGCGAGCACATTCATGTTGCCGACGCCTCCGGTTGCCGCTCCGCGCGCAACTCGGCCGCAAGTGCCGCAGCATCCTTCGGCCGTTCAACCACGTGATCCTCGACCACGCGACCGTCACGAAAGCTGATCACGCGCCCGGCAAACTCGGCAATGTCGTGCTCGTGGGTCACCAGCACCACGGTCATGCCCGCCGAGTTCAACTGCTGCAGCAGGGCCATCACTTCGCAACTGGTCAGCGTATCCAGCGCACCGGTGGGCTCGTCGGCCAGGATCAACACCGGATCATTGACCAGCGCCCGCGCAATCGCCACCCGCTGCTGCTGCCCGCCGGACAATTGTGACGGATGGTGGTGGCCGCGATCGGCGAGCCCGACCTCCGCAAGACGAATCCCCGCACGACGGCGCCGTTCATCGGCGGGGATGCCGCAATACAGCAGCGGCAATTCGATGTTCTCCAGCGCCGAGGTGCGCGGCAACAGGTTGAAGCTCTGGAATACAAAGCCGATGCGCCGGTTGCGGATGGCCGCAAGCGCGTCGCCATCGAGGCCGGAGACCTGCTCGCCGGCCAGCAGATACTCGCCGCTAGTGGGCGTGTCGAGGCAACCCAGCAGGTTCATGAACGTCGACTTGCCGGAGCCTGAGGGTCCCATCACGGCAACGAATTCACCGGCGTTGATGCTGACCGAAACGCCGCGCAAGGCCTGCACGGCATACCCCCCCAGCACATAGGACTTGGCCAATTCACGGGTGCTGATCAGTGGATTCGGCATTGCAGGCTGGCTTTTACGGTGAGTATTCTCGTAAGTATATGAATTTATTTATTTTTTAAAACCCGAAACGGGGTGTACTGCTTTTCGCTTCTGGGCGCGCTGCGCCGGCGGCCCCCACGATCACGGCATCCCCCTCCTTCAGCTCGCCGCCGATCAGTTCGGTATAGCTGCCGTCACTGATGCCCAGCCGGAGATTGAGCGCTTTCGGCGCGCGCTTGCCATCGGGCACCCATACCGTGCCGCGCGTTTCCACAACACCGCGCTGCTCGGCGGCAAGCGCCTCGTAACGCTTGCGCTGGTCTTCGTTCAGGATTGCGGCAATTTCGGTGCGCGATTGCGCGCGCAGCCGGCCGGCCTCTTTTTTGCGCTGCGCCGGATCATCGGCACTGAGTGCGGCAATTTTTTCCGCCGTCGCTTTTTGTATGGCCTCGAGTTTGGCCTGCTGCTCATCGCTGAGCCCCAGCTCCCGCGTCAGGCGTTCACGCGTCGCCTGCGCCTGGCCGCCGGAACCGGCGGGTGGCTTGCCGGCGCCCGGTGCTGCCGCACCTTTCTGGCCCTTGGCCGGCGGCGTTGCGCCCGGCGGACGGTAGCGCAATGCCGCGTTGGGCACACGCAGCACCTGATCGCGGTTGGCCACCGTGATGCGCACATTGGTGGTCATGCCCGGCAGCAGCGTCAGATCCGGATTCGGCGCCGAGATGATCGCGACATAGGTCACCACGTTCTGCACCACCAGCGCCGCCTTGCGCACCTGGGTGATTTTGCCGCGGAAGGTTCGTCCGGGAAACGAATCCACGGTGAATGTCGCATCCTGCCCGACGGCCACGCGGCCGATTTCCGCCTCGTCGATCGAAGCCTCGACCTGCATGTCGGTCAGGTTGCGCGCGATCTGGAACAGCACCGGCGCCTGCAGGCTGGCCGCCACGGTCTGCCCGGCATCGACGCTGCGCGAAATCACGATACCGTCCACCGGCGCGCGAATCGTGGTGCGCTCCAGATCGACCTTCGCCTGCGCCAGCTGGGATTCGCGCTGTTTCACCAGCGCCTCGCCATTGCGGATCTGCGCTTCGCCAACCGCGCGCTGCGCCTGCGCGGTCTTGACCTGTTCCCGCGCAGTGGCCACCGCGGACTGCGAAGTTTCCAGCGCGGCCTGCGACACGAAGCCCTTCTCGACCAGCGACTGGTTGCGTTTGTAGTTGCGCTCGGCCTCGGCCAGCACCACCTGTGCACGCGAGACTTCGGCCTGCAGCGCCGCCACATTGGCGCGCTGCGTCAGCGCCGTGGCCCGCCCCGCTTCCAGATCAGCCTGCGCTTGGCTGACGCGCAGGGCAAAGGAATCGGGGTCGATACGGGCAATGACATCACCCTGCTTCACCACCGAGTTGTAATCGACGAAAATTTCCTTGATCTGCCCCGACACCTGCGAACCGACCTGCACCGACACCACCGGATTCAGGGTGCCGGTCGCCGAAACCGCGGCCACCACATTGCCGCGTTCGATATTGACCAGACGGAAGGAAGCCTGCGCCGGTGCGCTGCCCCAGTACCAGTACGCCACGGCGGCAACACCCAGCACCAGAACCGCCCCCGTCAGCAGAATTATTTTTTTATTCAAGATTCAATGACAAACACGAAGTTGGATTGAACAACGCCGGATGATATCCGGCTGCGGGACACAGGAACTCGAAGTCTTAAGGCAGGCGGCGAAGGAAATGACAAGGGATGACAGCTAATGACTTTCGCGCGGAGCCGGCGGGGGCGCCAGCTCACGCACTGCATCACGCACCGCGCGTTCCACAAACTGCGTCAGCACCATGCCCGCGACCAGTCCGCGCACCTGCAATTCACTGCCGGCGGCCTCCAGCCGCCTGCCCAGCGCCTCCGGAAAGGGCGGCGGCGACCGGCCTTCGGCGGCTGCGCGCATGGCGGCACGCAGATGTGCGAACAACTGGCCCACATCCTCTTCCGTGACGAGTCCGCCCAGCAGCATGCGCAGTTCCGGCGATATTTCGACCGGCGCCCGCGCAACGGGCGGCGGCACCGGTTCCGCGGCACGCGCCGTCATCGTCAGCATTGCTCCCAGCATCAGCGTCCATAACAGGCGTTGCACCATGGTCACCTCACTCTAGTTCCCGCCGGCGGCATTTTTCGGTGGTCTGTCAGAACCGCCCCGTGTTGCCAGGCACCGGCGGCGGC
>CAZSIR010000007.1:0-37327 GCA_964606765.1 uncultured Bordetella sp.
AGCGAGATGGTGGTCAGCGGCAGCCCGTGGCCGATGTAATTGCGGTACAGCACGTCGATGCAGGCCTTGCCATAGGTGGACAGCGCAGCACGGTCACGGTTGTCAATTTTCTGGCGGAACAGGTCAAGGTCGCCGCCGAGGTTGAACACGCCGGGGATGCCGGAGGCGAGGATCACGTATTCGATGGGCTCGGAACTGTCGCCGCAATCGATCCTGCCGCCGCTGTTGGCGAGGAAGTTGTAGTACGCGCGGATGTCGGCGAGCAGTCCGGGATTGAAGCAGGGCCGCGGCGCCGCAGTCCAGCGCGACCACAATGCACGCGTTTTGCGGTCAAAGCGTGCGTTTAATTGCGGCGAGAAGCTGAATTCGGTTTCCTCGGCGAAATCCGGGCGGACGACGGCGTGATGGACGTCGATGACTGCGGCAGGTACTTGCATTTCCATGATGGCGATCCCCTGTGATTGATTGGTTTGGCGGAAGCGGGTCGCTTCCTTGAATGGAATTAGAGGCCAGGAACGGGCGGCGGGCAAATCTAACAAAATGGGAAGTTTGAAAAAATATCAATAAAAACAATTATTTACAAGGCAGAAAAAGGCATACTAGCGGTGGTTGCGGCAAAATTTTTTACCCAAGGGATGGTGGCGGGCCGGAAATCCGGCGAATGTTTGACTCGAACCGGGCTTGCCGTTAAAACCATGCGCTGTCGCCAACACTCCTTCAAACCCGCCGTGTACCCGACCAAGCCATGCTGCGCATCCTGCTGAAATTGCTGCTGGGCACGCTGTTCCGGGTGACGCTCACCGGGCATCGCAACCAGCTTTCGCGGGGACGGCCGCTGGTGCTGGCCAATCATGATTCCCTGCTGGATGCGCTGTTCGTTGCGGTGTTTCTGCCGGAGCGGCCGCTGATCGTGCTGCCGCCGGCCGTCGCTGCGCACTGGAGCGGCAGGATCGTGCGGCGGATTGCGCAATGCGTGGAGCCCAGCGGCGGTGCGGAGGCCGTCAGGCAGCTGGTGCGCAGCGTGCGCGCGGGAAGGCCGGTGGTGATGTTTCCTCAGGCGCGCATGACCACCACCGGCGGCACCATGAAAATCTACGGTGCGGCCGGGGTTGTCGCGCTGCGCGCCGATGCCGATGTCATTCCATTGCGCATACAGGGCGCGATCCACACGCGGTGGTCCGCTACAGGGGGGCGCTGGCCGCACCGCTGGCTGCAGCGGGTAACGCTGGTGATACAGCCGTCAACGCGGCTTTCCCGGCCCTCTGGCGCGGGCGCCTCCGGGGATACCGGCGGGCGCCGGCGCCGGGTGAACGACGAACTGCTGGCCATCATGCAGCGTTCGATGGCGGAGGCCGAACCGCGACGCGCCTTGTTCAGCGCTTTTCTTGACGCGGCTGAGCTGCATGGCCGCCGGACCCGCGTTTTCGAGGACGTGCGGGGCCAGCTGGGCACTTACGGCGACCTGCTGAAAGCCAGCCTGGCGCTGGCGCGGCTCACCGGGAAATTCACCGCACCCGGGGAACGGGTGGGGGTGCTGATGCCGAATATCGGGGCCACCGTATGCCTGGTGTTCGGCCTGGTCTCCCGCGGCCGGGTGGCTGCGATGCTGAATTATTCCAGCGGCGTCGAGTCGGTGCGCGGCGCCTGTGTGGCTGCCACCATCACCACCATCATCACTTCGCGCAGCTTCGTCGAAGTCGCCAGGCTGCAGCCGCTGCTCGACGGGCTTTCCGGCCGCAAGGTGGTTTACATCGAAGACCTGCGCGCGACGCTGGCCCTGTCCGACAAGCTGTGGATCATCCGCGCCTTGCTGGCGCCGCGCAGCGCGCTGCCGGCGCAGAATCCCGCGGCCACCGCGGTGGTGCTGTTCACCTCGGGCTCGGAGGCGCGGCCCAAGGGGGTGGCGCTGTCGCACGACGGCATGCTGGCGTCGATGGCGCAGCTGCGCGCGGTGATCGACTTCGGGCCGGATGACCGGTACCTGAACGCGCTTCCGATGTACCACATTTTCGGCCTTGTTGTCGGCACGCTGATGCCGCTGCTGACCGGCACAAGGCTGTTCCTCTACACCAATCCGCTGCATTACAGGGTCATTCCCGAGTACGCCTATACGCGCGACTGCACCTATATCTTCGGCACCAGCACTTTTCTCGGCAACTATGCGCGCCAGGCCCATACCTATGATTTCTACCGCATGCGGTATGTCATTTCCGGCGGCGAGAAGCTGCACCCGGAAGTGGCGCAGCTCTGGTTCACGAAATTCGGCCTGCGGGTGCATGAAGGCTACGGTGCAACGGAATGCGGGCCGGCGATGGCCTTCAACGCGCCGCTGACTTTTCGCAGCGGGACCGTCGGCCGTTTTCTGCCCGGCATCGAATACCGCGTGGTACCGGTTCCGGGCATCGACAGGGGCGGCGTGGTGCATGTGCGCGGCCCCAACCTGATGCAGGGGTATTTTTTCCACGAAGCGCCGGGTGCGTTGCAGACACCGCGTTCCGAGGTGGGAATGGGCTGGTACAACACCGGTGACGTGATCAGCGTTGATGCCGACGGTTTTATCACGGTGCAGGGCCGGGTCAAACGTTTTGCCAAGATTGCCGGCGAAATGGTGTCGCTGGAACGCGTCGAGCAGATCGCCTATCACGCCTCGCCGGAATTCAAGCATGCCGCGGTGGTCGAGATGACCCGTTCCGGCGAAAGCACGGTGCTGCTGACCACGGATCCTGCGCTGGACCGCATCGCCCTGCAGCAGGCGGCGCGGCAGATCAGCGCGCAGGAGCTTGCCGTGGCGCGGCGTGTGGTCAAGGTCGACGGTTTGCCGCTGCTCGGTTCGGGCAAGGTGGACTACGTCACCCTCAAGGATATGGTGGTGTTATGAGGGCGGCGTTTTGAATCCGGCGATGCAGGCATGACTGCGGATCACGCGAAGCCGGTAATCATCGCGCAGTTTTCCGATCTGCACGTGATGGCGGGCGGGCGCAACCGTTATGGCGTTGATGCCGCTGCAGGTCTGGAGCGATGCATCCGGCACCTGCGTGCGCTGGATGTGGCGCCGGATCTGCTGGTGGCCAGCGGCGATCTGGTGGATGCCGGTCAGCCGGAAGAATATGCGCGGTTGCGGGAAATGCTGGCGGAGGTGCCGGTGCCGCTGTGCCTGATGCCCGGCAACCACGACCGCCGCGCTGCGCTGAGGCAGGCCTTTCCCGATCATGATTACCTCGGCAGTGACGGCCGCATTCATTACCATCGCGACATTGCCGGTTTGCGCATCATTGCGCTCGACAGCGTCATTGAGGGGCGCGACAGCGGCGATCTCGATGCGGCGCAGCTGCAGTGGCTGGAGGCCCTGTTGCTGGGGCATCCGCAGCAGCCTGCGCTGGTGTTCATGCATCATCCGCCGGTCGCCACCGGGTTTTCGCGCATGGACCGCATCGCGGTGGCGCAGGATGGCGTGCAGCGGTTGGGCGTCATCCTGGCCGCCAGCCCGCAGGTGCGCGCGGTGCTTTGCGGCCATGTGCACCGCTGCGCACAGACGGCCTGGCATGGTACGCTGGTGTCGGTCTGTCCGAGCACGGCATTCCAGGCGCAGTTGCGCCTGGGTGCGGGAAAATTTGCCGCAGCGCTGGACGAACCACCGGCCTACCAGCTGCATTACTGGAACGGCGCGGCACTGGTGACGCATACGGTTACCGTTTAAGGGGGGGACATGGCTGGGAACATGACTGAAAAGCAGCAGGGCGCTGCAGTGGCGATGCCGGTATGGGATATCCCGGTGCGCTTGTTTCACTGGCTGCTGGTGTTGCTGATTGCCTTTTCCTGGCTGTCAGCAGAAATGGACTGGATGACCTGGCATATGTATTCGGGTTACGCGGTGTTGACCCTGGTGCTGTTCCGCATCCTCTGGGGTTTTATCGGCAGCACCCATGCCCGCTTCAGCGACTTCATCTACGGCCCGCGCGCGCTGATCGGCTACATCAAGACCCTGCCGTCGCGCACAGCGGCGAAATTCGCCGGACACAATCCCCTGGGCGGCATCAGCGTGGTGCTGATCCTGCTCTGCGTGCTGGTGCAGACGGGGACCGGCCTTTTTTCCAATGATGACATCATCACCGAGGGGCCGCTGTTCAACCGCGTCACCAAGGAATTGAGCGACTGGCTGACCACCATCCACAAATACAACTTCAACGTGCTGCTGGGGTTGATCGGCGTGCATGTGGCCGCCGTGCTGTATTACCTGGCGTATAAATCGGAAAACCTGATCAAGCCGATGTTCACCGGGCGCAAGCATTTGCCACCGGGCACTGCGCCGGCAAGGATGCGCGGTGCCGGCATTGCGGCGGCGCTGCTGGCGGTTTGTGCGACGGCGGTCTGGCTGCTGGTCCGGAGTTGAAGCCGCAGTCGATGAAAAAAGCCGCCCGCAGGCGGCTTTTTTGCGGCAGGAAAACAGCTTACTTGGTTCTGTAGTTGTCGTGGCAGGCGCCGCAGGATTTGCCCAGTGCGCCGAACTGGCCGCGCACTGCGTCCACGGTGGTCGCGGTCTTGGCGACCTGCACCAGTTTGCTCGCTTCAGCCTGGAAACCGTCCATCACTTTCTTGAAGCCGGCAGCGTCGGACCAGATTTCCGGCTTGGCGCGGGTTTCGCCCTTGTCGGAACCGGCGACGAAGGCGTGCGGAGCGACGGTGCTCATCATTGCGACGATTTCGGCATTGCGGACAAATTCGGCCTGGTCATAAGGCATCTGCCCCTTGACCATCGCGCCCATGGGGCGCACATGCCAGCCGATGACCTGGTAGACGCCCTTGCGGAACTTGATCACGTCTTCCGGTTTGGCTTGTGCCGCGACAGAGCCGCTGGCGAGCAGGGTAGAGGTGCCGATGACAGCAGCAATCAGTGCATGTTTCATTGAGGATTCTCCCGAGGGGTTGAGCAAAAAATTGTCCGGACCAGCGGTCGTCGGTTGATTAACGTCTTTGCGGTCCTGTTTATTCCGGTGCGCCGCGGAGTGTAGCAGGATGGCGGCCGGTTTTGCGGCCGGGACGGCGCCGCAGTTAATGTATAAATAATTGTTAATAAAGGAATATTTCTGCGCTTCCAGGGTGATTCAATCCCAGTCCGGGCTGCTGCGTTCGCGTTTGCGGCCCGCCGCATGGCGCTTGTCGTCGAGACGCCGCTGTTTGGCGGCGCGTGATGGCCGGGTCGCGCGGCGCGGTTTGGGCGGTGTGGCCGCAGCCTCGACCAGCGCCGCCAGCCGGGCGCGGGCATCGGCGCGGTTGCGCGCCTGGCTGCGAAAGCGCTGTGCGGCAATGACCAGGATGCCGTCGCCGGAAAGTTTTTTCCCGGCCAGTGCAACCAGGCGCGCCTTCACGCTGTCAGAAAAGGCGTTTGAGCGCCGCACATCAAAACGCAGCTCCACCGCGGTGGCGACCTTGTTCACGTTCTGGCCGCCGGGGCCGGAAGCGTGGATGAAACGCTCCACCAGTTCGGATTCGTCGATGACAATGCTGCGCGTGACTCGCATATTGCAATGAGTATAAAGTAGCGCGCCCGGATACTGCATCATCTGTTCGCTCAACCATGCAAGGAGATCGCCATGTTCCGAAAAACTGTCCTGTTGTCCGCACTGTTTGCCGCGTTCAGCCTGCCGGCGGTTGCGCACCACGGCTGGAGCGAGTACGACGGCAGCAAGGAACTGAGGCTGACCGGCAGCATTGTCGAGTCCGGTTATGAGCATCCGCACGGACACATCCGGCTGGAGACGCCCGGCAAGACCTGGATCGCCGTGCTTGCGCCGCCGTCACGGATGAGCGCGCGGGGGCTGTCGCCGGAAGACCTGAAAAAGGGCGGCACGGTGACGGTGGTGGGTTATGCAAACCGCAGCAAGCCGGAAGAAATGCGCGCCGAACGCATCATCGTCGGCAGCAAGACCGTCGAACTGCGTTAGGGCGAAAGGCAAAGGCGACAGCCGGTCAAAGAGGTCACAGAGTGCACAGAGAATTGCAAAATCGCACCGCCGCGCTTCCTGGAATCCAGGACCTCGCCGCTTGCCGGATTTCCTCGGTGATCTCCGCGGTCAGGAAGGTTTTGCCTTGATTGCCGATCCCGGCACGCCGCTGGCGGCCATCGAACGGCTGCCGCTGGCAGTGGCCATGCGCCATGATCTGTGGCTTTATCCGGTGGTTGAAATCGTCCATATCTGCGGTTTTGTGCTGCTGGTGGGTTCGATCGTGGTTTTCGACCTGCGCCTGCTCGGGCTTTCAAAAGGGCTGCCGGTGCGCCTGCTGGCGCGCCACGTGCTGCCGTGGTCGATCGGCGCGCTGGCGCTGATCGTGCCCAGCGGGCTGATGATGTTTATTGCGCACGCCAGTGACTTTGTCGGCAATACCGCATTTGTCACCAAAATGGCGCTGCTGTTCTGTGCGGGCACCAATGCCGCGGTGTTTCACGCCGGTGTATTCCGCGGTGTTGCAGGCTGGGACAGCGGTGTTGCCGTCCCGCCTGCGGCGAAGGTGCATGCGCTGCTGTCGCTGCTCATCTGGGTGAGCGTGCTGGCCTGCGGCCGCCTGCTCGCCTATGTTTAGGAAGAATTGCAGCACAAGTCACGGAAAGAGAATCGGGAAATGATGAACTGGATGATGAAGAATCCCCGTTATGGTTATATCGCCGGCGCTGCGCTGTGTGCGGCGTTGCTGGGTTTTGGCCTCTATCTGCAGTATGTCGACGGCCAGGACCCGTGCCCGTTGTGCATATTCCAGCGCGTGGCGTTCATCGCGCTGGGGCTGGTGTTTCTGCTGGCGGCGCTGCATGGCCCCGCCAAAACCGGCGCCATTATCTACGCGGTCATGGGCGGCCTCTGCGCAGCCGCCGGTACCGGACTTGCCGCGCGCCATGTCTGGCTGCAGCATCTGCCGGCGGATCAGGTGCCGGCCTGCGGTCCGGGGCTGTCCTACATGCTGGAGCAGTTTCCGCTGATGCGCATGCTGGAAAAAGTGCTGTCGGGATCCGGCGAGTGCGCCGAGGCCGGCTGGAAATTTCTTGGCCTGACCATTGCCGGCTGGTCGCTGCTCTGGTTTGTGCTGCTGGGGATTTTTATTGTCGCGCTGGCGTGGTGGACTGCCCGCGGCGCAATGCGTCGCTGACCCGGGTCAGGCGGGAATGTCCGGGGTCAGTTGCCGTTCGAGAATGGCAATCTGGTCTTTCACCAGCAGTTTGCGTTTTTTCAGGCGCTGCAGTTGCAGCTGGTCCTGGACCGGTGTCAGCATCAGGCGCGTGATCACGTCGTCGAGATCACGATGCTCGAGTTTGAGCTCGGCAATGCGTGCTTCAATGGCGTCGGTTTCGTTGCGGTCGTTCATGCGCGGGGGCTGGCGTGGAGCAGGGAACGGAAGTATAGGCCGGGTGCCGTCCAGCGGCAACCGGGAAAAATTATAACTATTTGATTTAATTTAATAATTTAATATGGCACTGACACTGCAGGTGAATGGAAAAACGCGCACCGTGGAGGCGGACGCAGAAACGCCGCTGCTCTATGCGCTGCGCAATGATCTCGGACTGGTGGGCACCCGTTACGGCTGCGGTTTCGGCCAGTGCGGCGCCTGCACGGTCATCATCGATGGCAAGCCGGTGCAGTCCTGTGATGTGCCGGTGTCGGCCGTGACAGGCAAACAGATCACCACCATTGAAGGCCTGGCGACTAGCGATGCGCTGCATCCGCTGCAGCAGGCGTTCATCGCGGAACAGGCCGCGCAATGCGGTTACTGCGCCAGCGGCATCCTGATGGCGGCGAAAGCGCTGCTGGATGTGAACGCCGAACCGACGGATGCCGACATCCGCAAGGCGCTGGAACGCAACCTCTGCCGCTGCGGCACGCATGGCCGTGTCCTGCGCGCGATCAAACGCGCCGCCGCCGGCATGAAGGGGGCATGACCATGGCCCAGTCCAAAGAACCCGCCGCGCGCAAACTGCCGGGCAGTCTTGATGCCAATCGCCGGCTCGACCGCTGGCTGTGCATCAATGCCGACGGCACGGTGACGGTGACGCCGGGAAAGGTCGAGATCGGCCAGGGCATCCTCACCGCGCTGGTGCAGATGGTGGCTGAAGAACTCGACATCAGCGTCAATCGCATCCGTCTGGCGCCGGCGACCACCGCCTTCAGTCCCGATGAGGGCATTACTTCCGGCAGCCGGTCGATCCAGGAAAGCGGCCTTGCGCTGCGCCATGCCGCAGCGGAGGTGCGCGGACTGTTGCTGGAGCGGGCGGCGCAGAAACTCGGCGTCACATTGGAAAATCTCACGGTGAATGATGGCGTGGTGTCTGCGCGCAGCGGCGGTGCCGCGACCTATTGGGAACTCGCCACACCGGATCTGCTGGCGCGGGAGGCAAGCTTTGATGCCGTTGCGAAGCAGGCCGCCGAGCATGCGGTGGTCGGCACTTCACTGGCCCGCGTCGACATTCCGGCCAAAGTCACGGGCAGGCCCGCCTATGTGCAGGACATGGCGCTGCCCGGCATGCTGCATGGACGCATCGCCCGTCCGCCGGGCCCGCGGGCCCGGCTGAAAACGGTTGCTGTCGGGGAAGTCGAGCAGATGCCGGGCGTGGTTGCCGTGGTGCGCGATGGCAGTTTTCTCGGTGTTGTTGCGCAGCGCGAGGAACAGTCCATACGCGCGGAACGGCGCCTGGCGCGCATCGCGCAGTGGGATCCGGGCGAGCCTTTGCCCGATAACGACCCGCGGCGCCTGCAAACCCTCGCGGCGGAAACCGAGGTCATCAGTGAAAAAGGGGATTCCGCAACGGCTGGCGCGCAACAACTTACGGCTGAATATTCCAAGCCGTACATCGCCCATGCCTCGCTCGCACCATCCTGCGCGATTGCGCAGCAGGAGGACGGCAAGCTGAAAATCTGGACCCACAGCCAGGGCATCTATCCGCTGCGCGGCGACATGGCGCAGGCGCTGGGCGTTGCGGAAACCGACATCGTCATCACCCATGCCGAAGGCGCCGGTTGTTACGGTCATAATGCCGCCGACGATGTGGCGCTGGATGCGGCGCTGCTGGCGCGCGCGGTGCCCGGGAGCCCGGTGCGCGTGCAATGGATGCGCGAAGACGAGTTCGCCTGGGAGCCTTTCGGCACGGCGATGGTGATGCGCCTGAATGCCGCACTCGACGGCAAGGGCAACATCGTCAACTGGGGGCACGAACTGTGGAGCCATGCGCACAGCACCCGTCCCGGCGGCCGCGGCGGCGTCAACCTGACGGCGGCCTGGCATCTGGCGAAACCGGTGCCCGCGGCAAAGCCCGGCAATCCGCCATTGCCCGGCGGCGGCAGCCACCGCAACGCGATTCCGCTCTATGATTTTCCCAACCAGAAAATCACCAACCACCTGATCCGTGAATCGCCGCTGCGGGCCTCGGCGCTGCGCTCGCTCGGCGGCCATGCCAATGTGTTCGCCATCGAATGCTTCATGGATGAACTCGCCGAAGCCGCTGCCGCCGACCCGGTGGAATTCCGCCTGCGCCACCTGAGGGACGCGCGGGCAAAAGCTGTAATCGAGAAGGCGGCAACGATGGCCGGCTGGCAGCCTGGCGAAACCGGTGACGGCGAACGCGGGCGCGGCATCGCATTCGCACGTTACAAGAATCTGGCGGCTTATTTCGCGGTGGTTGCTGAAGTGCAGGTGTCCGAAGAAGTGCGAGTGACGCGGATGTGGGCGGCGGTCGATGTCGGGCAGGCCATCAATCCCGACGGCGTGATCAACCAGATTGAGGGTGGCATCATCCAGACCGTGAGCTGGACGCTGAAAGAGCGCGTTGATTTTGACCGTCATGCCGTGACCACGCGCAGCTGGGATGATTATCCGATCCTGACTTTTGTCGAGGCGCCGGAAGTCGAGGTCGCGCTGATCAATCGTCCCGAGGCGCCGCCGGTGGGCGCGGGCGAGGGCACCCAGGGGCCGGTGTCGGCGGCGATCGCCAATGCCATCCACAACGCGCTGGGCGTGCGGCTGCGCGACATGCCGTTCACCCGTGACCGGATTGTTGCGGCGCTGAGCGCCTGACATGACGGCCCTGTTCAGCCCCGTGCGCGGGGTTTGTTGTTGTTTTGCTATATTGGCTTGCAGGACGCAGCGAATCATCGAGAATAAATAACCGGCAGCGCAGGGGACGCACATGGATCGACCATGGCTGGCGCAGGATCTGTTGTGGCTGCTCGGCAGTCTGTGCCGGATCAATCGCATTCCCTTCGACGCTGCGCTGGTGTCCCGGCAATTTCCACCGCCGCACTCTGCGGCAACGTTTACCGAAGCCGCCACCGCGCTCGGCTTCCGGGTGGGGCGCTGTGCCGTTGCCACACAAGGCATTTCCGGGCTGGCGTTTCCGCTGGTTGCCCTGCTGCGCGGGAATGGAAGTGCGGGGCATTCCGCTGATGCGGCCGGCGGGGAAGCGCCCGCACCGGCCAGCCCGGTGCTGGTGGTCAGGGCCGACAGCGAACGTCTGCTGTTTTTCCGCAACCACGGCAATGCCGGTGAAACCGTCGCTGCAGCCGAATTCGCCCGGCACTTCGAGCCGGATGTGCTCCTGCTCAGCCATGAATCCGGCGTCAGTGCGCCGGACGACGCATCGGAGGCGCCCGCGGCGCAACGCTTCGGTTTTCGCTGGTTCATCCCGGAACTGCTGAAACACCGCAGCATCTGGCGCGACATCCTGTTCGCTTCGCTGGTGCTGCAGCTGGTGGGGCTGGCGACGCCGCTGTTCACCCAGGTCATCATCGACAAGGTCGTGGTTCACCAGACGCAAAGCACGCTGATTGCGATTGCCGCCGGCCTGCTGGTGTTCCTGGTATTCAACGCCTTCATGACCTGGCTGCGCCAGTACCTGATCCTGCACACCGGCAACCGCATTGATGCCGTGCTCGGCACCCAGGTGTTCCGCCATCTGCTGCGACTGCAGCTGCGTTATTTCGAGCAGCGGCCCACCGGCACGCTGATCGCGCGCCTGCATGGCGTGGAAACCATCCGCCAGTTCATCAGCGGCGCGGCGGTCACGCTGTTCCTCGACCTGCCGTTCCTGTTCGTGTTTCTCGCCGTGATGTTCTGGTACAGCTGGCCGCTGTCGCTGATCGCGGTCGCCACCGTGGCCGCTCTGGCACTGCTCAGCGTGGTCATTACGCCCCTGCTGCGGGAGCGGGTCAACGACCAGTTCCTGAAGGGCGCGCGCAACCAGGCCTTCCTCACCGAATACGTGGTCGGCATCGAAACCGTCAAGTCGCTGCAGATGGAACCCTGGCTGGAAAAACGTTATGAAGGTTTGCTTGCGGATTACCTGCATGCCGGATTTCGCGCGCGACAGCTGTCCAATTCCACCAATACCGCCGCCAATGCGATCGAGCAGGCGCAGGCGCTGGCCATACTCTGCGTGGGCGCATGGATCGTGATGCGGAACGAGGGTTTCACCATTGGCATGCTGGTGGCGTTCCAGATGTTTGCCAGCCGCATGGCGCAGCCGATGCTGCGCCTTGCTTCACTATGGCAGGAATTTCAGCAGGCCGACATCGCAGTCAGGCGGCTGGGAGACCTGATGGATGCGCCCGCCGAACCCCATGCCCTGCTGCCTTCACGCGCGCCCGGAGCCGCGGGGCAGGCGAGCATCAGCGGGTTGTCTTTCCGCTACGGCAAGGCGCATCCCTGGCTGTATCGTGATTTGTCACTCGCGCTGCAGCCTGGCCGGTTGACCGTGATCACCGGCCCCTCGGGTTGCGGCAAAAGCACGCTGGCCAAGCTGCTGCAGGGTTTTTACCAGCCGGAAGAGGGCAGCATTGCGATCGACGGCCGGGATATCCGGCAACTTGCCGCCAACGAGCTGCGCCAGTATTACGGCGTGGTGCCGCAGGAAACGGTGCTCTTCGCCAATACCGTTTATGAAAACCTCGCGATGGCCAGCCCGCATGCGAATTTCGAGGATGTGGTCACGGCCTGCCGCATGGCCGGCATCCACGACGTCATCGAAAAAATGCCCCAGGGCTATCAGACCTGGCTGGGCGAGCACGGCGTGGGGCTGTCGGGCGGACAGAGGCAGCGGCTGGCGATTGCCCGCGCTTTGCTCAAACGGCCGAAGATCCTGATCTTTGACGAGGCGACCAGCGGCCTCGATCAGGAGACTGCCGAGCAGTTTGCGCTGACGATCAACCAGCTGAAAGGCAGTGTCACGATGCTGTTCATCGCGCACAACCTGCCCCGCAGCCTGCAGGTGGATGAGGTGGTGACGATCCGGGCGCCGGAGCAGGGGCAGTGAATCCCTGAATTCTTCAATATTCTTAATGGTTTAGTTGCATTCCCTCAGCCAAGGGAGTACCTTCCGCCTAATTCATGGATCGGGAGGTGGCATCGTTAGATCCATCCTGACATGGCGCGCATGGTCAGCGGCACTGCTGCTGGTGATCGCGCCGGCGGCCAATGCCGCGGGTCTTGGCAAACTCGTCGTGCTGTCGGCGATGGGGGAACCCTTCCGCGCTGAAGTCGAGCTGCTGCCGGATGCCGATGATCGTGCTTCCCCGACGCTGCGCCTGGCATCTCCCGACGCCTATTCGCGCGCATATTTTCCCTACAACCCCGCCCTCGGCGCCGCCCGTCTCAATACCCGCACGCTGGCCGGCGGCCGGCGCATCATCGAGATCCTTGCCGTGCGGCCGCTCAATGAGCCGTTTGTGCATCTGCTGCTTGAGCTTCAATCGGGCGCGGCGCGCATCACGCGCGGCTACGTCGTATTGCTGGATCCGCCGGGGTACACCGCGCCCGGCTCCGCAGCTTCCGCAGCGGAATTCTTACCCGTAATCCCCGCTGCAGTGCCTGCGCTGCCGCGCGCTGTTTCGTCCGGCGCACCTGCTGTGCAAGTGAAAGTGGCGCAGCAGACTGCGGATGCGCGGGAAATCCGCCGGCTGGAGGCTCAGCTGCAGGCAGACGGAGAAAAGCTGGCCGCGATGCTGGACCGGGTCGCGGCGCTGGAACAGCTTGTTTTGCAAATGCAGCGCAATCTGGAGCCCGCTCTGCGGGCGAAATACAGTGCGGCCGTCGAGCGAAAACCTGTGACGGAATCCTCTCTGGCGCGGGATCCAGCTGCAGTCAAGGCGGTGCCGGTTGCAGTGCCCATGGATTCTGCACCCCGTCATCCGCAGAACCAGGATTCGATACTGAACGAAGCGCTGCTGCTGCTGGCTGCCGGCCTGCTGCTGTTGCTGGCCGGCCTGGCCTGGATGGTCTGGGGGCGGCCTGTGTGGCGGGCGCGCCTGCCGAAAGGTGAAGAGGCATGAGCGCCGTTTTGCGTGCGTTACAAAGTTTTGCTTGATGGCAGTGCGCGGCTGACGGGGCTGCATCTCCGGTCGATTGCGGTTGCGCCATTCGTGTAGAGTGGTGCATGCATCGGTCAGGGAGGGGCGATGGAGGTATTGAGGTCGGGGTGTCTGGCGGCGGCGGTTCTCGCCTGCGCGCCGGCGTACGCGGACGAAAAGACGGCGCCTGCCCGCGCTTCGGCTGCTGTACCGGATGTAACGCTGTCAGATGTCACCGTTAGCGCAACGCGCACCGAGCGCGAGAGCATTGATTTGCCGGTATCGATTGACAGTATTGATCAGCGTACGATCCGCGAGGACATCCCGCAGGTCAATCTGTCCGAGGTGCTGGGGCGTGTGCCGGGCATCGCGGTGCAGAACCGGCAGAACTATGCGCAGGATCTGCAGATTTCCTCGCGCGGCTTCGGTGCGCGTTCAACCTTTGGTGTGCGCGGCATCCGGCTGATCGCCGACGGCATCCCGGCAACCATGCCCGACGGCCAGGGTCAGGCCGCCACGTTCAATCTGTCGTCGGCGCAGCGTATTGAGGTGCTGCGCGGACCGTTCTCCAGCCTGTACGGCAATGCGGCCGGCGGCGTGGTGCAGATCTTCACCGCTGACGGGCCGGCGGAACCCACATTTACATCAAGCTTTTCTGCGGGCAGCTACGGCAGCTGGAAGCTGGGGGCGCAGTATGGCGGGCAGCATGGGCCGCTCAACGCCATTGTCGATGTGTCGCGATTCGAGACCGATGGTTATCGCGACCACAGTTCGGCGCGTCGTGACACGGGAAATGCGAAGCTGCGTTACGACCTCGGCAGCGCGGGGCGGCTGACGCTGGTGATCAATGCGCTGGACCAGCCTGAAACAGAAGATCCTCTGGGATTGACCGCGGCGCAGGTTGCGCAGAATCGGCGTCAGGCCGTGGGTGTCGCTTACCAGTTCAATACCCGGAAAAGCATCACCCAATCCCAGGCCGGCGCGACTTACGACCTCAATCTGGATGGTGGCCATTCGCTGCAGGCACGGGTTTATCTCGGGGATCGCCAGGTGACGCAGCATCTTGCCATCCCGCTGGCGGTGCAGGCTGCTGCGACCAATTCGGGTGGCGTGGTCGATCTCGACCGGGGTTACGGCGGTCTCGGCCTGCGCTGGACGCATGAGGGGCTGGTTGCAGAGAGGCGTCTGACGGTGAGCGCGGGTATGGATCACGACCGCATGAACGAGCGTCGCCGCGGTTTCATCAACAACAACGGTGTCACCGGTGCCTTGAAGCGCAACGAGGACGACGGCGTCAACAACACCGACTTTTATGCGCAGGTTGAGTGGCAGCTGTTGCCAGAACTGTCCTTGCTCACCGGTCTGCGCCACAGCCGGGTGTCTTTCGAGTCGCGCGATTATTTCATCGCTGCCGGCAATCCCGATGACAGCGGCGCGGTGGACTATGCGCGCACCACACCGGCGCTGGGCGCGACCTTCCGCTTGTCGCCGCTGGTGAATATCTATGCCAATGCCGGCCGTGGCTTTGAAACCCCGACTTTTGCCGAGCTCGCCTACCAGCCGGGTGGTGCGACCGGACTCAACTTTGCGCTGAGACCCTCCAGCAGCCTGCATCGCGAACTCGGTGTGAAAGCGCTGACGGGTGAACACGGGCATGTCAATGTCGCGCTGTTCCGCATCGACACCAGGGACGAGATCGTCGTCAACAGCGCCGCCGGCGGCCGCACCGATTACCGCAATGCCTCGGGCACGCAGCGCAAGGGACTGGAGGTGGCCTGGCAACAGCGTTACGGTGCAGGGTTTGAATCCGCGCTGGCCTGGACGCTGCTCAATGCCAAATTCAGCCAGTCGTTTACCTCGGGCACGCCGCCGACCACGGTCAATGCGGGCAACCGCCTGCCTGGTGTTGCGTCCAATCTGTTTTATGGCGAACTGGTCTGGCGCCATGCGGCCAGCGGATTCCATGCCGGCGTTGAGCTGCGTCACAGCGGCCAGGTCTTCGTCAACGACCAGAACAGCGAGGCGGCTGCGGCGTACACCATCGGCAATCTGCGCGCCGGTTTCACGCAACGCGGCAAGGGCTGGCGGCTGACGGAGTTTGTGCGGGTGGACAACGTGACGGACCGCGCTTACATCGGTTCGGTGATCGTTGCCGACGGCAATGGCCGTTATTACGAGCCGGCGCCGGGCCGCGCGCTGATGGCCGGCGTGGCGCTGGAAATGACTTACTGAAAAAGGGCGCCTGGTACCGGCCCTGGTTTATTGGTGCGCCAGGTAGTGCGACAGCAGCGCGATATCGGCGTCGCTCGCCTGGTACATCACCGCATTCATGCTGGTATCCGTGCCTGAGCGTTTGTTGTCGCGATAGGCTTTCAGCGTGGAGACGAGGTAATCCTCGCGCTGGTTGGTGAGGCGCGGCACCTGGCGCTGGCCGACATAACCCGTGACATGGCAGCTGCCGCAACCCATGGCCTGGGACAGCCTGGCGCCGGCGTTGTAACGCGGCATGTCGCGCGGCGTGTTGCTGGTGAAGGGGCGGGCCTTGCTGTAGTAGGCGGCGATGTCCATCAGATCCGGATCGCTGAAGTTTTTGAGCATGCCTTCCATCACCGGTACGTCGCGCAGTCCTTCCCGCAACAGAATCATCTGCAGCACCAGGAATTCCTCCTGCTGACCCGACAGCGCCGGCATGCCGGCAATCGGTTTGCTGCCTTCGGGGCCGTGGCAGGCGGCGCAGACCGCGACCTTGGTCGCGCCGCGGGTTGGATCACCTTTGTTTTGCGCAAAGACGCCTGTGGAGAATGCCGCCAATCCGATGACGAATAAAACGCGCCGGACGGAGACCGTCCAGCGCGTCATGCGGCGTCGCTGCATTTATTTGCTGTAGCTGACGCGGTAGATCGCGCCTTGCTGCTCGTCTGAAATCAGCATGGAACCGTCGGGCATCTGCATCACGTCGGTCGGGCGGCCCCAGTAGGTATTGCTTGCCTTGTCCATGAAGCCGGTGACGAAGGGTGTGATCCTGGCATCCTTGCCGTCCGGCGTGGCGTTGACGCGCAGGATGTCGTAACCGTTGCGCTCGGTTTTGTTCCATGAACCGTGGCGCGCAAGAATCACGGCGCCCTGGTATTCAGGCGGGAACATCTTGCCGGTGTAGAAACGCATGCCGAGTGCTGCGGCGTGGGCGCCGAGTGTTGCGACCGGCAGAATCACGTTGGCGCAGGGATTCGGCACCTTGATGTCCGGATCGGGCTGGCCGTTGGCATGGCAGTACGGGAAGCCGAAATGTCCGCCGATTTTGTCGGCCGGCACGCGGTTCAGCTCTTCCTCGAAGCCGGTTTCACCCGCCCAGTCGCGGCCGTTGTCGGTGAACCACAGTTCGCCGGTTTTCGGATGGAAGTCGAAGCCGACGGTGTTGCGCACACCGCGTGCGACGATTTCCATGCCGCTGCCGTCCGGGTTGTAGCGGCGGATCTGGCCATGTACGCCCGGATTGATCTCGCAGACGTTGCAGGGCGAGCCGACCTGGAAATAGATCTTCTTGTCGGGGCCGTAGGCGAGGAATTTCCAGTTGTGGTGGACGTCGGGCGGCAGCTTGAAGTTGTCGGTCATCTCCACCGGGGGCGGCAGGTTGTCGAGATTGGCTTCAATGTTGTCGTAACGGAACACGCGGTTGATTGCCGCCATGTACAGCGTGTCACCCAGCATCAGCACGCCATTGGGCTGGTTGAGTTTTTCGGCGATGATTTTCGACGTGCGTTTGCCGTCCTTGTCCATCACTGCGTAGACGCGGCCGATGGTGCGGGTGCCGACAAACACGGTGCCGTTCGGCGCGCGCGCCATCATCCGTGCACCGGGAATGCCGTGGGCCCAGACTTCGACCTTGAAGCCGGGCGGGACCTGGATTTTGTCGAGCGGGATTTCCTCGAGCGGCGTGACGGTGAGTTTCGGCGGATTGCTGGTCAGGTACGGGTTCTGCATGCGTGAGGGCTGGTAACCGCCCATTGCGGAACGTGCCTTGATTTCGGCTTCAGTGGGCGGTTTGGTGTTGGTGCCTTGCTGCGCAAACGCAGCGGGTGCCGACAAGGCGAGCCCACCCAGAACAAATGCCCCGGAGATGACTGCAGGCGAGACGATTCCCGCCACAACGCGTGACAAAAGTGTAGACATTGCTGTGCTCCCCCAAGTGAATGCAGGTTGGTGCGGCCGGACCTGCGAATCCTGCCCCTCGGTAGTGGGGGCGAAGTCATGATACACAGGAAACGCCCATGCCAAGTGTCGTCCGGGTTTGCTTGTGCGAAGTAATGGCAGCATTTTTTCTTGATAAAAATATCAATTAAATCAAATACTTAAAAGTTCGCGTCGCGTGCGGGATTGACGCTGTGTGTTGACTGTCGTCACGGATGAGTGTGCAGTAATGCGCTGGCGTGAAAACGGGACTGTCGACAAAATGCCGCCAGGGAGTCGGGCATGGCGCGTCGCAGGATCAATCTTCTGGAACAGGTTTTTGAGTGGACGGCACGACTGCCGTGGTGGAGCGGCGTCGCTGCGGCTCTGCTGTCCTGGCTGGCGATGCATGCGCTGATGCTCGCGGTTCCTGACCCGGTTTCTGAGACGGCGGCGGCCGCGCCGGCAGCATTGCAGGTTTTGATGTCGATCCTGCGCGGCGTGGCGGCAGGATTGAAGTATCTGTTGCCGGCAGTTTTTCTCTGCGGCGCGGTTTTCTCGGCATGGCTTGCCCACCGCCGGCGCAAAAATTATGCGGATGTTGCAGGCGAGCGCGGCCATGTCGCGCTCGAGCTGCTGAGCTGGCGCGAGTTCGAGAACCTGGTCGGGGAGTTTTTCCGCCGCAAGGGTTTCCACGTCGAGCAGCGCGGCGGGCGCATGCCGGATGGCGGGGTCGATGTGGTGGCGAGCATCGGTGAGGACCGCTATCTGGTGCAATGCAAGCACTGGCGCATGCAGCGCGTCGGGGTGAAGGTGGTGCGTGAAATCTGCGGTGTTGCGGCGGCCGAGGGCGCCGCCGGCGTGTTCGTGGTGACTTCTGGTGCCTTCACCGAAGAAGCGCGCCGGTTTGTCGACGAGAACCGCATCGCCATCGAGCTGATCGCCGGCGACCAGTTGCGGAAGATGATCCAGGGCCTGGAGATCCCGGCCCCGAACGGACGCGCCGCAGGCTGATCAGGCGAGCAGGCCCTTTTCGCTGAACTTCAGATAAAGCTCGCGCGATACCCAGGCATCCGTGGCGGCATAGATGATCTGCGCCGGGGTGAGCTGCGGCGCGGCCCAGTTGGTGGTTTTCGCCCCCTTGGGAATGCGGTAACCGAGGAAAATTCCTGCAAGGTTGCGGATGCCGCTTTGTTCGTAGTCCCTGCGCTTGGCAACCATGCCGAGGTCGATGATGCTTTTCTCGGTGAACGGAAACAGCTGTTTTAAAGTGCGCAGGTCATAGGCCAGCGCCACGCCGGCCTTGGCGGTGCCCGGCGCCTCAAGCATTTCTGCCAGCACGCCGTGGGTGTCGGGGTAGCGCAGCGGCAGCACATAGACCATCTTTGCCGTGGCGACCTGTGCAATGCTCGGCAGGTAGCTTTCGCCCTTGCGGAAGGCCGGACGGGTTTCGGTGTCAAAGCCGACGACGCGTTCGCTGCGGATGTCGCTCAGTGCGGCAAACAGCAGTGCCGGGGTGTCGACAAAGGTCACCGGACCTTCGTAGCGGCGCACCGGAAGGGCATTGAGTTCCTCGCGCGAAATGGCGTGCGGATTTGCATTGGGTGATGCCGGGGTGTTCATCAGGGTTTTGAGGGTAACAGCAGGCGGACGTGGTACAGTGAATTATTTCCGGCATTGAAGGCATGGGTATGACAGGGCGCTGGGCGATGCGGCATGCGGGATTGGCAGCACTGCTGCTGTTGTCCGCCTGCGCGCAACTGCCGGTCTATACCACGCTGCCGGTGGAAGTCCGGCCTTCGCCCAATGTCGGCGAACGGCGGCCCAATTTCGTCATCATCCATCACACCACCAATGACAGCGCCGAACGTGCCCTTGCCACGCTGACCAGTCCCGCGCGCGAGGTCAGCGCGCATTACCTGATTGCGCGCGACGGCCGGATCATCTACCTGGTGGATGAGTTGAAGCGCGCCTGGCACGCCGGGGATTCGTACTGGGGCGGCAACCGCGACCTGAATTCCGCGTCGATCGGCATCGAACTCGACAACAACGGGCATGAGCCGTTTGCCGATGCGCAGATTGCCGCGCTGATCGCCCTGCTCGGCGACCTGAAATCGCGCTGGAACATCCCGGCGGCGAATGTGCTGGGCCATGGCGATGTCGCGCCGGGGCGCAAGGTGGATCCGAGCGCGCTGTTTCCCTGGCAACGGCTGGCTGCCGCAGGATTCGGACTGTGGTGTGAGCCGCCCTTTGATCCGGCGCCTGCCGGCGCGGACGACGCAATGCTGCTCAGCGCGTTTGGGTACGACGTGACGGTGCCGTGGTCTGCCGCGGCTGCATTCAAACGGCACTGGGCGCCGGGGGATGCGACGCAGATCCTGAGCGAGGTCCAGCGCGGACTGCTGCTTTGCCTGATCCGCAAACAGCAGGCGGGTTAGGCGGGCGGCAGGCGTTAGAATGCGTTGATTGTGCCTATTCCCGGAGGAGGGAGCATGACGGTCAAGCTCGGGCTGATGGTGCCCGCCAACAATACGACGATGGAGCCGGAACTGCTCGACTGGCTGCCGGGTTCGCAGTGCCGCACCCTGCGCATACCGCGCGGCAGGGGCCTGCTGGGTCCCGCGGAAATTCCGGCTTACGTGGCGCAGGCGCTGGAGCTTGCAAGGGATTACGATCCGGCGCAAACCGACATCGTGGCCTATGGCTGCACCGCGGCCGGATTCATCGGCGGCCCGGCACGCGATGCTGAAATCCAGAACAGCCTTGCCGCCATTACCGGAAAACCGGTGGTCACCACGGCAAGCGCGATGATCGCGGCGCTGCGCCACATCGGCGCCAGACGCATCGCCGTGGTGACGCCCTATCTTGACCTCGTCAACGAACGGCTGCGGGCCTATCTCGAGCAATCGGGGATCACCGTGCTGAAACTCGCCAGTTTCATGGCGGAAACCACCGACGAGCTGGCCGCGATCACGCGGGAGCAGATTGCGGCGCTGGCACGCGAGACCATGGTGCCGGAGGCCGATGCATTGTTCATCGCCTGCTCCCAGCTGCCGACCCGCGACATCATGCCGCGGCTGGAGCGCGAATTCGGCAAGCCGGTATGGTCATCGATCAAGGCCACGGCATGGCATGCCGAGCGGGTGTTGACCGGCCGGTCGGCGGCTGCAGCCTGACGATAAAAACCACGGAGGAGCAACATGCATTTCGCACTGAAGGCGGCAGGCATTGCATTATTCACGGGCCTTTCCTGCACGGCAGGGGCTCAGAATTTTCCGAACAAGCCGCTGCGCATTGTCGTGCCGTTTCCGCCCGGCGGGGGCGTGGATATCGTCGCGCGCGTGGTCGGGCCGAAACTCTCGGCGCAGTACGGCCAGCAGGTGATCGTCGAGAACCGTGCCGGCGCGGCCGGCATCATCGGCACCGAATACACCGCGCGGGCGGCGCCCGACGGCTACACCTGGGCGATTGCGACGCTGGGCAATCTCGCGGTGAACAAGCATCTTTACGCATCGATGACGGTTGATCCGCTGAAAGACCTCGCGGCGGTGACCCAGGTGGTGGATGTGCATTTCGTGATGGTGGCGCATCCTTCGCTGCCGGCGAAAACCGTGCCGCAGCTGATTGCGCTGGCGAAACGGCTGCCGCCCGGCGACATCACCTTTGCATCCTCCGGCGCCGGCGGCGCGCCGCATCTGGGCGGCGAGCTGTTCAACCGGCTGGCCGGCGTCAAACTCACCCATGTGCCGTACAAGGGCAGCGGCCCGAGTTTTGCCGATCTGCTCGGCGGGCACGTATCACTGACCTTCGACAGCGTGCTGCAGTCGCTGCCCTACATCCGTGACAAAAAGCTGGTGGCGCTGGGCGTGCTCGGGGCAAAACGCGCCGCAGCGCTGCCGGACGTGCCGACGATTGCCGAGCAGGGCGTCAAGGGTTATGAGCTGACCAACTGGTTTGGTCTGGTGGTGCCGGCAGCCACCCCGAAAGACCTGGTGGCGCGCATCCACGGTGATTTCACGCGGGTGCTGCAGGAGAAGGAGATTCGCGACAAGATTGCCGGCATGGGCGCCGATGTCGTGGCCAACACGCCGGAGCAGTTTGCGGCGTTCTGGCGCAATGAATCGGATAAATGGGCGCGGGTGATCAAAGAGGCCAATATCAAGGCCAATTGATCTGCAGCCATGAAAAAAACGGGCCGCAATTGCGGCCCGTTTTTTTGTCATGAAACTTCGTCATGAAAATCTGCGGAAAACTCAGCGCAGTGCGCCCAGCAATCCCAGCGCCTTGTCCATGGAGAATTTCCGGGTTTCGGCGCTGTAGGCGGCGCCGCCGCCCGGCATCATGTAACCGTGCTGGATGCCGGGGAAAATGTGCACTTCGAGATTCGGCAGGGCCTTTGCCTTATCGAGGTAGAGAGTGCGCACTTCAGCCGGCGCCGCATGGTCTTGATCGCCCCAGATCAGGCACACCGGTTTGGCGAGGCCATCGAATTCCTGGATGAAATCCTTCATCTGCGTGCTGTGGCAGCCGATGCCGGCATCGTAACCCAGACGTTTCGGTCCGATCGCGGCGTACGGTCCGCCGAAACAGAAGCCCATGGCCACCGCCTTGCCGTTGTGTTGCGGCAGTTTTCTGACCATGGCCAGCGTGTCGGCCATGTCGGCTTCGCCGCTTTTGATGACCGGCAGCCGCGGCTGCGAACGTTGCGACGAGCGTTCATCGCCGCGTTTCAGCGGGCCGGGCACCGTGCGCCAGAACAGGTCGGGTGCCGCGGCAATGAAGCCTGCAGCGGCAAATTCATCGGCGATGTTCTGGATGTCGACATCAACGCCATGCACGGCCGAAGCCATCACGATGGCAGGAGCTTTGGCTTTGCCGCCTGGCAAGGCCAGGTAGCAGTCGAATTCATGGCCGCCGGACGAGCGGACTTTGACGTGGGTGCCGGACATGTACTCCTCCTGTAATGCCGATTGCGTGATTATTCCGTGGCCAGCAGTTCGACTTCGAACACCAGGGTTGCATTCGGCGGAATCACGCCGCCAGCGCCCCGCGCGCCGTAGCCCAGCGCAGGCGGGATGGTCAGCTTGCGCTTGCCGCCGACCTTCATGCCCTGAACACCTTCATCCCAGCCGCGGATGACACGGCCGCCGCCCAGCGGGAATACGAACGGATCATCGCGGTCCTTGCTGGAGTCGAATTTTTTGCCGTCGGTGAGCCAGCCGGTGTAGTGCACGGTGACTTCCTGGCCGGCAGCGGCTTCTGCGCCGTCGCCGGTGACGAGATCGTCGATGATCAGCCCGCTTGCGGTGGTGATTGCTGCCATGGGGATTCCTTCTATTGATGGAGGCGGCATTATGCCCCGTGTCCCGGCATGAAGAAACCCGTCAGCCGCCACCGGGCTGGCTCTTGCGCAGTTTCCGGTAGCGGTCCGTGGCCAGCGTGATGCGCCCCCAGTCTATGGTCGATGTCGTGCCGTCGAGCCGGACGTTGAACCCCTTGAGGTCCCATTCGGCGTAGCGCGTCGGATACCTCGAGCGCTGGCCGGGGATTTTTTCGCTGCGGGTGCGTGCCGGCGGGCCGTATTTCTGCGTCATCGCGTCGATGGCGGATCCCTGCGACTGGATGCCCCAGGTATTGACATGGATGGCTTCGATGAAGCCTGCGGCGGTTTCCACCAGCAATTCGCCGCGCGCCCAGGGCACGACGTCAGGGCGTGGATAGAACACGCGATGCTCCTCGGTACCCCAGGGCGTTTTTGTGATCTGCGTCTCGTTGTAACAAAGACGGCTGGTCAGGGCATCTTCACCGCGCGCGCAGGGCGGAATCAGAAAGCGCGTGCCGAGTTCGACGCCAAAGATGGTTCTGGCCGGATCTGCGGCATTGGCGGCATTGCAAAAAACAAGGAAGGTTGCGAACAGCAGGTGACGGAGGGCAGGCATAGGCCTCATGATACGTGGCTTCAGGGTGGACAGGCTGACAGCGGAGCGGAACTTGGATTCATGGCATGTGTACATCGCGCGTTGCGCCGACGGTACGCTGTACACCGGCATTGCACGCGATGTTGAGCGGCGCATTGCCGAGCACAATAAAGGCAGCGTGGCGGCGAATTACACCCGCGCGCGGCGGCCGGTGGTGCTGGTGTACCGGGAGCCGGCGGCGGACCGTTCCACGGCGAGCAGGCGCGAGTATCAGATCAAGCAGCTGAGCCGCGCGGAAAAGCTGGCTTTGGTGCTGGCGTCAGGCGGGGGCGGAACGGCTGCGGAATAACATGACCGCCAGCAGCAATGCCGCCATGCCCCAGCATGCGGCAGGCAGCCAGGCCAGCGCCTGCTGCAGTCCGCGGTCCTGGTTGAGCTGCGTGGCGATCATCAGGATGCGCAGCATTGCGGCGAAGGCGAACATCGAGAACATGCCGCCGGTGGCATAGCCTTCGCGTCCGGTGCGTCCCAGCAGTATCGCCGCGCCAAAGGCCCCGAACATCACCGCGGCCCATGCCGCGCCGGCAGTCAGCTGGGCGGCAATCAGCGTACCCAGCGAGCCGGCCTGGGTGGCATAAAGCACGGCGATGGCGCCAACGGATGCGCCCGCCAGCAGCACCGCGAAGTCGCCGTGGCGACGGATCAGATACGTCAGCGGCAGCATCGCGAGGTTGAAGCCGACCCAGAACACCGGCATCAGCCGTCCCAGCTGTTCGGGTGTTGCATGGCGGAGATACTGCGGCGCCGAACCCAGTGAAAAATGCACCTGGAAACCCAGTGCCGCCAGCGCAACGATGACCAGAAACAGGGCCAGCGGCAGCGGTTTGCGCGCTGCAGTTTCCGCGGCAGGCGCAGCAGCGGCGGCCAGATGCAGTTCCGCCCAGCCCAGGGCCCAGGCTGCAACCGCCACGGCGATGGAGGCCAGCGCAAACGGCAGCCGGGCATCGCTGTCGCGCAGCACGGCGGTGAGGTAGGGCGCGACTGCGCCGGCCAGGCCGAAGCCGAACAGCCACAGGCCGGCGATGGCGGGTTGCGCGCCGGCCCCGGCATATTTGCCGATCAGCATCAGCGGCGGCGCGCGCAATGCCGATGAGGTGACAGTCCACAGAAAGGTCAGGCCGAGGAACAGCAGCGGGCTGGCCAGCGGTGCGACAAAGGGCAGCAGCAGGAAGGCCAGTGCGGAAATGAGCGTGATCGCTGCCAGCCGCGGGCCCAGGGTGCCGACGACACGCGCCATGCGGTCCGCCTTTGCGCCCATGAACCAGTCGGCGATGACGAAGACCAGCTGGTCGGCCACCAGTATCCACAGGACCCAGGATTTGGGAATGCCGGCCTCGGCGGCAAGACGCGGCAGGAAAATGATGTAAACCGTCCATGCCAGCGTGAAAAAAAGCTGCAGGACCGCGAAGTAAATGCCCGTGCTGCGGGAGATGTTGCGGGTCGGCGGATTCATGGCGGCGCCGGCAGTTTGAAGAAAGCTCTTGCAACGGTCAATCAGCGGCGTTTGTCACCACGCGTTTGTCACCCCGTTTGTTACCATCTCCGCCGGACATCAACAGCACAGGATTGCCCGTGACCGACATCAATCAGCCCGCCAGTGATGTGTTCGCCGCCGCTCGCACGCGGCGCTCGATACGCGCCTACAAGCCGGAGCCGGTGCCGCCGCAGATGCTGCGCGACATCGTCGGGCTTGGCCGGCATGCACCCAGTGGTTCCAACATCCAGCCGTGGCGGGTGCATGTGCTGACCGGCGCGACGCTGAAGCGCGTGGGCATGGCAATACAGTCGGCATTCCTCAATGACGAGCCGGGGCACCGGCGCGATTATGACTATTACACCGATCCCGTGTTCGAGCCCTATCTGCAGCGGCGCCGTGAATGCGGCTGGGGCCTGTATGGCACGCTGGGCATAGGCCGCGGCGACCATGAAAAATCAAAAGCGTACCGCGCGAGCAATTACATTTTTTTCGGCGCGCCGGCCGGATTGGTATTCACGATTGAACGCAAACTGGAAAAGGGCAGCTGGCTGGATTACGGCATGTTCCTGCAGACGCTGATGCTGGCGGCGCGCGCCAAGGGATTGCACACATGCGCCGAAGCGTCGATCGCGAGTTATCCCGATGTGGTGCGGCGTGAGCTCAATCTGAACAATGACTCGGTGGTGATCTGCGGCATGGCCATGGGTTATGCCGACAGTGCCGCAGTGGTGAATACCTTCCAGCCCCCGCGGATCGCGCTCGATGAGTACGCGACTTTTCTTGATTAAAAATATTAATTAAATCAAATAGTTAAGGATGGAATACGCGGCTGCCTGAACGCGGCGGCTGGGTCTGCAGATGGCACCAGCCGGGTGTTGCATCCGGATGTTCCAGCCACAAGCCGAAATCTTCCAGCGCATCAAGATTGGCCATGCACCAGGCATCAAGGGTGCCGCTGCGGTCTTCAAGATCAATGGCGATGCACTGCAGGTGTTTGCTGTTTTTTGCCGCGCCGGGCACCGCGGCATTGATGGCCGCCGGCCGCCAGCCCGAAGTCACCCTGCGCATCATGCCGGCGCGGCGCAGCAGGGCATTGACGCGGCGCAGGGTCTCGCGCGCATTGGCGCGCAGTTCACGTGTGAGTTCATTCCGATGCAGGCGGTCGCGCCCCATGTAGTAGTCGGCGAGTTTCAGCGCGGGGGGACGTTTGCTGGTGATCATGGGCAGGCGGAATTCTAGCCGATGCTAGAATCGCCGGCCCATGGACCTGCTGATTCACGCCACGCTGACCGTCTCCGGACCGGGAGGGCAGCTGCCCGCCGCCGATGCGCGCATCAAGACGCTGCTGGTCGAGGAGGTTTTTTCCGGTGAATTCGAGGAACATCACGGTGAAGCCGCCTTGTCCTATGATTTCAAGGTCAGCGGCGGCATACCGTTCCCGGCGTTTGCCGCGGCATCCGGCGAATTCCCGGAACTGACCATTGTTGCCGAATGGGTGAATGTTGCCGCCGGGCGCAAGGGCCGTGCGGTGCTGACCAATGGCGCGATTGCCGAGCATGTCGAGGAAGCCCTCGCGCTGGATGCCGCCGAATCCGCCAACCGTTACCTGCTGGCGGCGCCCGATGCAACGCTGCGGCTGGCTTTTGCGCTGCAGCGGCGCGGCGCGGCCGAGTGGGCGGGTTATGTGCTGAACCACGAACGCGATGCGCTGTTCCGGGTGACGCGCGAAATTGGCGGCATCGAACTGCGTGTTACTGAAGGTGCAGCCGAGTGGGCCTTGGCATGGCGGCTGAGCAATCCGCTTGACCGGCCGCAGCCGGTGTCCCTTGTGGAAGCGGTTGCGCCGGCGTTGTATTCAGAGATGGAACAGCTGGCGCAGGCCTTCGTCGCGGAGTGGTTCTGGCTGAGCGCGGCGCCGGCTGCAGACAACGCCATTGAAATCGACCGTTATGCGCGGTATGGCTATACGGTACGGGACGCCAATGTGCGCGCGGCGCGCCTGCACCGGCTGCGCAGCGAACTTGCGGCGACCGATGTGCTGGAGTATTCGACGCTGGATGCAGATGTGCTGTGGATCCGCGATGTGCTGCAGCGCTGCTGGGCCGGAGATCAGTAACGGTTCGGCGGGCGCCGCCGCCACTGGCGGATCAGGATGTAACCGCCCAGCATGCCGCCGAGGTGCGCGAAATGCGCGACGCCGGCCTGGGTGCCGGTCACGCCGAGATACAGTTCAATCAAGCCGTACAGGGTCACGAACAGCCAGGCCGGCATCGGAATCGGCGGGAACAGCAGCATCACCGTGCGTTTCGGGAAAATGAGGCCATAGGCCAGCAGCAGGCCGAATACGCCGCCGGAGGCGCCGACGGTGGGGAAGGCGGGCCCGCCGCTCAGGCTTGCGATGGCCAGTTGCGCCACCGCCGCAGCAAATACACAGCCGAGGTAATAAATCAGGAAGCGTCGTGAACCGAAAACCTGCTCAATCTGTCCGCCGAACATGTACAGCGCCAGCATGTTGAAACCGAGATGCAGCAGGCCGCCGTGCAGGAATCCGTAGCTGATGACCTGCCACGGCAGAAAACCGGCACCGTATCCGGCCGGCGTGTGAAACGGCCACAAGGCGAACCAGATGATCAGGGGTTCGTTGAAAACCTGCTGCAGCAGAAAAACCGCGACATTGGCGATCAGCAGCAGGCGGGTGACGGGCGGCAGAAACATGACCCGATGGTACTACGCTGCAGGTGTTTTACGGGGGGTATCGGCTTCAGGCTAATACGGGCGGCAGCTGCGGCGCGAGTTTTGCGCGCTCCGCAGTGGCAGTGCCGTTCAGCGCGAAGCCGAGCAGCTTGCCGTCGGCGGCAACAAACAGGGATTTCACGCCATCGGCCGTGGCTTCGACTTGCCATGTGCCGGCGGCGCCGGCCGCGGGTGGTGAAACGATGGTCGGACAGGCGGGTGTTTTCACCATCACCGGCATCGCCGGAAAGGAAACCGCCGTGCGCATTCCGGCCAGCGTCTGCGCCAGTGCGCGCGTGGCGTGCATGATCGGCATCACGTAAGGCATCACCAGACCCTCGATTTCGGCGCAGTCGCCCAGCGTGTAAACATCGGCTGCGCTGGTTTCGAGATGGCGGTTGGCGACGATGCCGCGCCTGACTTCGATGCCGGCGGCGGTGGCGATCGCGGTGCGCGGTTTGAGTCCGACCGCAGAGAGCACCACATCGACGCGCAGCACGTTGCCGTTTTCGAGTTTGACTGCATAACCCTGTTCTGCGCGATCCACGGCCTGCACGCTGGTGCCGAGATGCCATTGCACGCCGAGTGCCGCGAGTTTCGCCTGTAGCAGTGCGCCGCCTTCCGGCGGCAGCAGCCGGCCCAGCGCCTGCTGTGCAATGTCGATGATGTCCACGCCGTAGCCGCCGCCGGCAAGATCGTTGGCGAACTCGCAGCCGATCAAACCGGCGCCGATGATGACGACGCGTTTCTTGCCGGCGATGGTGTTGCGGAAGCGCGCGTAATCGTCGAGGTCATTGACGGTCAGGATCTGGTCGGCGCCGCTGCCGGTGATCGGCAGGCGGATCTGGTCGGCGCCCAGTGCCAGCACCAGTTTCGAATACGCCAGGGTTTCATCGCCGGTGCGCAGCGTATGCGCGGCGGTGTCGATGGCATCGACAGTGGTGTGCGCGCGCACCGTGGCATTGAGTTGCGCCGCCATTTGCTCGGGCGTGTTCAGCGCAATGGTTTCCGGGTTTTTTTTCGAGGCCAGCGCATTGGACAGCATGGGCTTGGAATAAAAAGGGCTGCTGTCGCCGCCGATGATGACCAGCGGCGTGGCTGTGTCGAGTTTGCGCAGCTCCTTGGCGGTGTTGTAACCCGCAAGGCCGCTGCCGATGATGATGATCGGATTCATTGTCTTTCCATGGAAAATCAGCGGTGGATGGTATCAAACCGCATCATGACCTGCCCTGCTGTCTTGCAGGAGTGCGTAAAAAACGGCACCCGTCCCGCGCGGCGGGACGGGGTATTGCGTGCTGACGGCCTATGCGGCTTTCAGCACCATCTCGAAGTCAGCCTTGGCGATGCCGCACTCCGGGCAGGCCCAGTCTGCCGGGATGTCTTCCCAGCGGGTGCCGGCCTTGATGCCGTGTTCCGGATCGCCTTCGGCTTCGTTGTAGACGTAGCCGCAGACGATGCATTCCCAGGTGCGCAGTTCGGTAGTCATGCTCATTTCTCCTTGATGTTGGCGTCTGTTCAGGCTGCGATTTTCGCGCGCACCGAACGGTAGTGGTTGGCGTGGCGTTCCTCGACCTTGGTGAGGGCGGCGAAACGCTTGGCGGCCTTGGCGAGGGTCTGCTGGAAACGCGCGGCGTGTTCCTTCGATTCCTCGATTTGTTCGTCCATCTCCCTCACTGCCGCGGCATTGCCTTCCTGTTCGGCGAGGTGGCGGAACTGCGGATACATCTCGGTGTATTCGTAGGTCTCGCCGGCAATGGCCATGTCCAGCGCCTTGGCGGGGGTCAGTTCGGTTTTCGGATAGAGCAGGTCGAGATGGCCGAAGGCGTGCTGCACTTCCTGTGCGGCGGTTTCCTCGAACACTTTGGCGGTTTCAATGTCGCCCTGTTCGCGGCTGATCTTGGCGAAATACAGGTACTTGATATGCGCCATGGATTCGCCGGCGAAGGCGGCTTCGATGTTCTTGACGGTGACGGATTCCGGTTTCATCTGCATCTCCTGTGTTGAAAAGTGGTGCGTCTTGCAACGCATGGAGAGCATTCTGGCCGCCGGCCGTTGATTAATCCAATTGATTGTTATTAATAAATTGATAGATATTGACTATATTTTGGAAATTATTGTAAATATATGATTTTAAAAGATTATTTATTTTTCCTGCTGCCAACCGCGGTGCTGCCCTGCAGCTTGCAGGCGGTCACGGCATCGCGAATCAGGTCCAGCGCCGCGGTGCGCGGGAAGCTCGAGCGCGAAACCAGCACCACGCGGCGATCCGGCACCGGGCGCGAGAACGGAACATAGGTGAGCAGGTCGGCGGCAGCGCGTTTGACCGGCACGGCGGATGCCGGCAGCACGGTAAGACCCATGCCTGAGGCCACCATCAGGCGGATCGTTTCCAGTGATGAGCCTTCGACGGTTTTCTGCAGCGAGCCGGGAGTCGCGCTGGAACGGTTCAGCGCGGGACAGGCGTTCAGCACCTGGTCGCGGAAGCAGTGGCCGCTGCCGAGCAGCAGCAGGTTCTCGTTCGCGAGTTCGTCGGCAGCGATGGATTTGCGCCCCGCCCAGGCATGGGTCTTGGCCAGTGCGACCATGAAATCCTCGTCGTAGAGCGGTGTCACGCTGATGCCGGCCTCACTGAAAGGCAAGGCCACGATGGCGGCATCAATGTCGCCGCGTTTCAGGCGCTCCGACAGCGTCGCTGTGTAGTTTTCTTCCAGTGACAGGGGCATTTTCGGTGCGCGCCGGCGCAATACGGGTATCAGCTGCGGCAGAAGGTAGGGCGCGATGGTGAAAATCACGCCGAGCTTGAAGGTGCCTTCCAGCGGGTCGCCGGTGGACTTGGCAATGCTGCGGATTTTGTCGGCTTCTTCCAGCGCGCGCTGCGCCTGCTCGATGACACGGTTGCCGGCGGGGGTCACGCTGACTTCGGCGGGACCGCGCTCGAATATCTGCACGCCCAGTTCTTCCTCGAGTTTCTTCACGGCGACTGACAGCGTGGGCTGGCTGACGAAACAGCTTTCCGCGGCGCGGCCGAAATGGCGCTCCCGGGCGACCGCAACGATGTAGCGCAGTTCGGTGAGGGTCATTTCAAGAGAACTTTAGTCAATTATGATGGTCCAACTGATGATACGGAACAAAGAATATGTGGAATTTCAGGGATTTGGCGCATTTTATGTGGCCAGACCTGATTGCAGCAGGCAGCACCGGAACATAACTAAAACATTATAGGAGGAACACCATGAGTCTATTGACCCGATTGCTGGGTGCCGTACTCGGATTGACGCTGGCTGCCGGCAGTTCTGTGGCCCTGGCGGAATACCCCGAGCGTCCGATACGCGTGATCATCCCGTTTTCCCCTGGCGGCGGCACTGACATCACCTCCCGCCAATTCATGGTCTGGCTGGAGCCGGCCCTGGGTACCAATCTGGTGCTGGACAATCGGCCCGGTGCGGGCGGAACGCTGGGCGCCGAGGTTGCGTCCACGCTGGAACCCGATGGCTACAACCTGCTGATCGCCTCGGCATCGTTTGCCACTGCGCCGGCAATGTACAGCAAGCTGAACTACGATCCCGAAAAGGATTTTGATTCGGTCTACCTGCTGGCGCGCCAGCCGCACATGCTGGTGGTGTCCAAATCATTGCCGGTTTCAGATTTCCGGTCGCTGCAGAAATACATCAAGTCGCAGCCCGGAAAATTCAACTACGCCTCGGCCGGCAACGGTTCGTCGATTCATCTGTCGACTGAGTTGCTGAAAAAAGCGGCGGGCTGGAACATCGTGCATGTGCCGTATCGCGGCAGCGGCCCGGCCATCGTCGATACTTCGGCGGGCCGTGTGCAGATGCTCTTCGGCACCATGCCCTCGCTGGTGCCCCAGGTGCGCAACGGCGCGCTGAAGCCGATTGCGGTGAGCAGCGAGAAACGGGCGCCCGCGGTGCCGGATGTGCCGACGCTGATGGAGGCGGGTCTTGCCGGGTTCACCTACTATGCCTGGTACGGCATGTTCGCCCCGGATGGAACGCCGAAGGCGGCGGTGAAAAAACTGCATGACGAACTGGCAAAAATTTCAAAAGTGCCGGCCAATCAAAAGGCGCTGCTGGACCAGGGACTGGAACCCTGGATCGGGACCTCCGAGGAGTTCGATCAATTCGTGTCTGACGAAACCGCGCGCTGGAAACAAGTGGTGTCGGAAGCGAAAATTCCAAAGCTGAAGTGAGGAGGGGGCTGGACGGCAAAGGATCGCCTGTCCGCCGGGGCGCCATGAGGCGCCCCTTTTTTATGGATGGCGATTAATTTCCGGTCATGGCGGCAAAGCGTGGGAACTTTGCGAATGTTGTCCAGTCTAGAAAATGTGCGCTTTCCACTCGTGCTTGTTTGATTTTTTGCTTTGGTTTAAAAATCAGTGACTTGAGTGGAAGGTAAACGAACGCAAGCAGGAACTTATGGGCGCTTCCCCGGCGCCCGTTTTTTTGCGCTTCAGCGGGGCGCGTGATTTCGCATCAAGTGCCTGAACCCGCAGGAATTTTCCAGGCCTCCTCTTTGGAGACGCCTGGTGGCGGTGTGAACAGGATCTGGGTTTCCCCCAATAATTTGGCTGCACCGCCCCAGGCGTCCGCGGCCTTGCGCTGATCGGCCTTGGCGCGGGCATCCACAGCTTCCGGATCGCAGATTCCGCGCAGTTTCTTTTCCAGAGCCTGCACGGTGCCGGGGTTCGCAGTGGCGAGATCCGCGGTTTCATCCGGATCTTTTTCCAGATCAAACAGTTGCGCCGGCATGCCGACGTGGTAGATGAGCTTCAGCGCGCCGTCGCGCAGCACAAAGGCACCGGCCTTTGAGGCCTGGGCATGGTACTCGGCGAAGGCAGGACGCGCCTGTTCCTTGCCGCTGATCGCCGGCCAGAGATCGATGCCCGGCAGATCGCGGTCTGCGGCATCCAGCTGCGCACCGGCGCCGGCGACGAGCGTCGGAAACAGGTCGACATGGGAGGCAAATTGCCGGACCACGCGGCCTTGCGGCACCCCCGGCCCGGAGATCAGCAGCGGCACTTTGATGGCGCCTTCGTAGAGGTTTTTCTTGCCGAACAAGCCCTGGGCGCCGAACAGTTCGCCATGATCGCTGGTGTAGGCGATGCGCGTGTTGCCGAGCAGTCCGAGTTCTTCCGCGGCTTTGAGCACTGCACCCATCTGTTCATCGAGATGCGTGATCAGGCCGAAGTAGCCGGTCGCGATACGCCGCAGCGCCGCTTCGTCGGTCATCACGCGCATGCCGTCCATGGTACGCAGGAATTCCATGGCCGGATGCTCGGGACGTTCACCGGGGCGGAATGCCGGCGGCAAGGGCATCGTTGACGCGGGATACAGGTCCCACAGGCGCTGCGGCACCGTGAACGGCGGATGTGCGCTGATGTAGGAGACATACAGCACCCAGGGTTTGCCATTGCCGCCGGCATGCTGCTTCAGCCAGGCCACGGCTTTCGCCGTGATGTTGCGGTCATAGTCCTGGTAATGCGTGGTGCCGACGGTGGAGCGCTCGATATAGAGCTTCCAGAAACTGGCGTCGCCCTTGGGCGGTTCGCTGTCATAGCCGCGCAACAGGTTCTTGATCGCGCCCTTGCCCTCATGCAGGTGCATGGGCAGGATTTCCTCGGTGAATCCGTTATCGTCCTCGCTCGAGCGGTAATGCAGCTTGCCGACGGAAGTCACGGTATGGCCCTGTTCGCGCAGGCGGTGATGCCAGGTCGGCACACGACCGTCGTAGGTCAGCGCGTTGTCCCAGTAGCCGGTCTGGTGCGGATACCGGCCGGTGGCGAGGCTGGAGCGGGATGGGCAGCACAGCGGGCTGGTGCAATAGGCGTCGGCAAAACGCACGCCGGAAGCAGCGATGCGATCCATCGTCGGTGTCCTGACGTAAGGATGGCCGTAGCAGCCGGTGATCCGGCCGTTGTGGTTGTCCGACTGGAACAGGATCAGGTTCGCGGCTTGGGTCATGGAGGCCTCAGTCCAGTTTGATGCCGGCCTGTTTGCCGACATCGGCGATGCGGGCGCGCTCTTTTTTCATGAAGGCGGTGAATTCCGCCGGCGTTTCCGGATTGGGCGTCGCGCCATTTTTGTTCATTTGCGCCTTCACCTCGGGCAGCCTGAGCGCGGTCATCAGTTCCTGGTGCAGGCGCTGGGTGATGGTCGGCGGCGTGTTTTTGGCGACGGAAACGCCCCACCACTGCACAATTTCGTAGCCGGGCACGGTTTCAGCCATGGTCGGCAGTTCGGGCAGAAGCGGATCGCGCTGCGCACCGGTGGTCGCAAGCACCTTGATGCGCCCCGTACGCGCAAGGGGCATTGCGACCAGCGGCGAGGTGATCAGGAACTGGATCTGTCCGCCCATCATGTCGGACATGGCGGGGGCCGCGCCCTTGTACGGAATATGCGAGGTTTTGACGCCGGCCAGGACATTGAACATGGCGCCGGCGAGGTGCGCCGGTGAGCCGTTGCCTGCGGAGCCGTAATTGAGGCTGCCGGGCTTGTCCTTGGCCAGTTTCACCAGATCGGCGACGGAAATGACGCCCAGCCCGGCATTGACCGTCGCCACATTCGCCACCCAGGCAATGCGCGACAAATGGGAGAAATCGCGGTCCACGTCGTACGGCAGATTGCTTTTCAGCGCCGGCAGGGAGGCAAAGATGGTCGAGGTTGCGAGCAGCAGGGTGTAACCATCAGCGGCTGCGCCCTTGACGATTTCAACGCCGATGATGCCGCTGGCCCCCGAACGGTTGTCGATGATGACCTGCTGTTTCAGCTGTTCCGAAAGCCGGGCGCCGACAATGCGGGCGAGGATGTCCGGGGAGCCGCCGGCGGGGCTGGGCACCAGGAAACGGATGGGTTTTGTCGGATACGACTGTGCGGCAGCGACGGATGTTGCAAGTGCCAGTGCGATGCCGGTGATGGCAAGACGCAGAACGTGATGCATGATCTCCTCCTGGTCGTTTTTTATTGCTGTTTAATAGTATGAAGCTTTGGCTCCCGGCGGCGGCGAATAACGGAAGGTGCCGCGTTTGAGGATGGCGTCCTCGCCGCCGTATTTCGCGATCATCGCCTTCTGGTCGGCTTTTGCCATCTTGTCGGCGGCTTCCGGATTGACCACTTTGCGCAGCGCCTGCTCGCATTCGGCGATCACCGCGGCATGCGCCGGGTCGCGACCGAGATCACGGCGCTCGTTGGGATCATTTTTCAGATCAAACAGCATCGGCGGCAGCGTCGCGTAATGGATGTATTTCCACTGGCCGTGGCGGATCATCGAGGCACCGCAGACCGCGCCGGCGGCGTGGTACTCGGAAAGGATCGTACGCGGCGGCACCTGTCCCTGCGCGATGTCGATCAGCGAGCGTCCGGGCAACTGCGCATCATCGGGGTGCGGTTTTGCGCCCAGCGCATGGATGAACGTCGGGAAGCCGTCTGCGAGTGTGACGGGCGTGTCGCAGACGCTGCCCCGGGGTACGCCCGGTCCGGCCATGATCATCGGGATGCCCGCGGATTCTTCATACATCGTCGATTTGCCCCACATGCCGCGGGTGCCGAGGTTGTCGCCGTGATCCGAGGAGTAGACGACGCGCGTGTTGTTCATCAGCCCGGTTTCCTCCAGCGTGCGCAGGATCTGTCCGATGTTGTCATCCAGAAATGAAGTCAGGCCAAAATAGGCGGTGATCGCCCGGCGCACCATCGGCTCGTCGAAGGCATCGTCGTAACAGAGGCATTTGCGCATCGCGTCGGTGAAGGGATGCTGCGGCCGCTGGTCTTTGGCGTACATGTCGGGCCAGGGCACTGCGTCTTCGGGGTACAGGTCGTAGAACTGCGGCGGTGCGATCAGCGGGAAATGCGGTGATACGAAGCCGACATACAGCGCCCAGGGTTTGGTTTTTAATGCCGGCGCTTTCTGTTTCAGCCATTGGATAGTCTCGGCTGCAATGCTGCGGTCGTACTTGGTGTATTCGGATTCGCCCTTTCCGGCCTCCGGGCCGAGGTTGGCCGAACCCGGGCGCCGCGGCAGTTCCTCGCGGATCAGGCCGAGCAGGTCGCCGACGCCGTTGACGATGTGCAGCGGCAGGATTTCCTCGTCAAAGCCGTTTCTTTTGGCGTCTGAATCGAGGTAATGCAGCTTGCCGATGGAGGCGACATGGTGGCCCTGCGCCATCAGGCGATGGCCCCAGGTCGGAATCTTGCCGTCGTAGGCAATCGCGTTGTCCCAGTAACGGATGTCATGCACGTAGCGGCCGGTGGCAAAGGCGGCGCGTGCCGGCACGCAGATCGGACAATTGGTATAGGCCGAGGTGAAGCGGGTGCCGCGCGCGGCCAGCGCATCGAGGTTCGGGGTTTTGATCATCGGATGTCCGGCACAGCCGAGTACGCGCTTGTTGTGCTCGTCGGACATGATGAAAATCAGGTTGGTGGCTTCGCTCATGGCTTGCTCCTCGCAGCTGCGGTTTATTTGTATTTTGTTTTCAGGATGTCACCGATGCCGACGCCGGCATCAATGTCGCTCTTGCGCTTCGTGTCGCCGGCATCAATCTTGAGTGCGACTTCCAGCACCTGTGCAGCCCTTTCGCGGGGAATGAAGGCGACGCCGGCTTCGTCGGCGCAGGCGATGTCGCCGGGTTTGACCTGGATGCCGCAGATCTGCACGGTGCCGTTGATTTCCACGGTCTGAGTGCGCCATTTGCCGGTGATCGGCGTGAACCCTTTGCACCACACCGGCCAGTCCATGCTGCGGTACTGCTCGGGGTCGCGCACCGTGGCGTCGACGATGGCGCCGATGAAACCCTGGCGTTTGGCCATGGTCGCCGACTGCCCGCCCATGTTGGAGCAACCCATCACGCCTTCGATCACCAGCACGTCACCCGGCTCGGCGAGATTGTGCGCCTCGGTTTCGCCCTGACCGCTGGTCTTGTCATTCGCCGCCTTGTGGATCTGCGCCGAGTGCGCGATGTTGCGCACTGTCAATGCTTGGCCGACGATGCGTTTGCCGGTGTTCACCGGCGGCAGGATGTAGCCGGGGATCACTGCAACGATGCCGAGTTCATCACAGGCGTCGGACAGGGTGCCGGTGAGATCGACCAGGTTGCGGAAACCTTCAAGTATTTCGGCTGCGACGCGCGGCAGTTCCAGCATGCGGATGGCGTCGCGCGGCAGTTTTCCGAGCGTGGTTTTGGGCATGAATTCCTCCGGGTGAGCGGAGAATATTACTACGCGCCGTCGCGATAGCGCGTAGTCACCACAAGCATATGGACTGTGAAAAAGATCAGCCGCAAGCCCCGGTAAATCCGCAGGCGGTGCAGTAATCACAACCGTCCTTGCGGATCAGCGTGTGGTTTCCACATTCATCACAGCGGCGGCCTTTCATCACCTGCGGCGCGGTGCTGCGTTCCGGTGTTTCGAGGATGCCCATTTGCGTCAGCGGTGCGCCGTTGGCGTCAAGGATGCCGAGCATGGTGTAGCGATGCAGGATCAACCGTGCGACATAGGCGACGGTCGAGGGGTAGGTGGCCTGTTTGCGTTCGCCCGGTATAAAAGCCATGAAGTCGCCCAGCGGCTCCGGGAAGTCGAGCAGCTTTTGCAGTTTCATGCCGATCCACGCCGGATCCATCACCCGCATGTCGAGCGACAGGATTTTGC
>CAZSIR010000007.1:37427-42305 GCA_964606765.1 uncultured Bordetella sp.
TTCATGCCGATCCACGCCGGATCCATCACCCGCATGTCGAGCGACAGGATTTTGCACAGTCCGTCGAGCGCGCGCGGGTATTCGCCGGACAGCCACATCGAATAGGGTCGCGTGACACCGGGGTTCTTGCCGTCACCGGGCAGGGTGATTTCCTTGAGGCCCAGGACAAAATCGTCTCCGGTACGCGGGTTCAGCACGTCGACGGTCCAGGACATCGTGCCGTCGGTGCCGGTCTTGGGTTCCTTCAGCGAGAACATGGCGTCGAACACGGGCGTCAGAGACTGACCGAACAGCGGTGCGCCGGGCGGCGTGAGTCCGCCGAGTTGGTCAACGCGCCAGCGCACCACCTGCGCGAAAGCGGCCACCACCGAGGGCATGCGTTTGACTTCTCCCAGCGGCGGGAAAGCCATGTCGAAGGGTTCGTCACCACCGGCTTTGGCGAGGGTGTCGAGTTTGAGCTGCAGCCAGCCGGGATCGCTGGCGCGCATGTCCATCGACAAGGTCTTGGCGACGGCACCGAGGCCGCGCGGTTGTTCGCTGCCGTTGACCCAGACTTCAAAGGCGCGCTTGGTGCTGTTGTCAGCGCTGCTTTCGACATGGCCGACAAACACCGCGAAGGCACCGTGCGGATGTTCGATCATGTAGGTCCAGGCCGGATTGCCGGCGCTCATTGCCGGGCGTCCCGGCCAGCGCAGGCTGGACAGCACGGGGGCTGGCAGGTTCTGGATCAGGATGCGGCGGTTGACATCGTCGCTGCGGAAATCCTGGGGCGCTTTTTCTTTTCCCGAGGGCTCCACTGACAGTACCGAACCCAGAATGCTGTTCGGCCGGTAAGTGGCGAGGCCTTTGAGCCCCGATTTCCAGGCGCGGAAGTACAGGTCCTGGAAATCACCGTAGGGATAGTCTTCGGGAACGTTGACGGTTTTGGAAATGCTGGTGTCAACGAAGGGCGCGACGGCGGCGACCATTTCTTCGTGCGAGCGCGCAGAAATTTCCAGCGCGGTGACAAACCACGGCGGCAGCTTGTCGGTATTGCCGCCCTGCGCCTTGTAGCGCCGCCACGCGTGATCCTCAACCGCGAATTCGCGCATCGTGTTGTCGGGCATGCGCTTTTTGCGGGTGTAGGTCCAGGAAAACGGCGGTTCAATGCCGTTCGAGGCGTTGTCGGCGAATGACAGGCTGATCGTGCCGGTGGGAGCGATCGACAGCAGGTGGCTGTTGCGGATGCCTTGTTTGCGGATCAGCTGTTTGATGTCTTCCGGCAGGCGTGCGGCGAAACTGCTGCCGCTCAGGTACAGATCCGCATTGAACATCGGGAAATGTCCCTTTTCCCGGGCGATGTCGCTGGAGGCGCGATAGGCATGGTCGCGCATCGCTTCGGAAATTTTCGCCGCCATCTGCCGTGCTTCCGTGGTGTCATAGCGCAGGCGCAACATGATCAGCGCATCGCCCAGGCCGGTGAAACCAAGGCCGACGCGGCGCTTGTTCATGGCCTCTTCATGCTGTTGCTTCAGCGGCCAGGCGGTGACATCCAGCACGTTGTCGAGCATGCGGGTGGCGACGGCGACGACGCGGCCGAAATGTTCGTAATCGAAGCTGGCGTTTTCGGCAAAGGGTTGCTTGACGAATTTGGTCAGGTCGATCGAGCCCAGGCAGCAGCAGCCGTACGGCGGCAGCGGCTGTTCGGCGCAGGGGTTGGTGGCCTCAATGGTTTCGCAATAGTTGAGGTTGTTGTCCTTGTTCATGCGGTCGATGAACAGGATGCCCGGCTCGGCGTGGTCATAGGTGGAACGCATGATCTGTTCCCACAGATCGCGCGCCGGCACCTTGCGGTAGACCCACAGGCCGTCCTCGCGCTGGTACGAACCGGCCGCCATCTGTTTGGCATTGGGCTTCGAGCGGTGCGCGAGTTCCACTTCCTTGTCCTGTTCGACGGCCTCCATGAACACATCGGTGACGCCGACCGAAATGTTGAAATTGGTCAGGTCGCCCTTGTCCTTGGCATGGATGAAGTCCTCGATGTCCGGATGGTCGCAACGCAGCACGCCCATCTGCGCACCGCGGCGCGAACCGGCGGATTCCACGGTTTCGCAGGAGCGGTCGAACACGCGCATGTAGGACACCGGGCCGCTGGCATTGGACTGCGTACCTTTCACCGCGGCACCCTTGGGCCGGATCGAAGAAAAGTCATAACCGACACCACCGCCGCGGCGCATGGTTTCGGCGGCTTCCTGCAGCGCGATGTAGATGCCGGGTTTGCCATCAACGGTTTCCGAAATCGAATCCCCGACCGGCTGCACAAAACAGTTGATCAGTGTTGCCGCCAGTTGCACGCCGGCGGCGGAGTTGATGCGGCCCGCAGGAATGAAGCCGTCCTCCTGCGCCTGCAGAAAACGCTTCTCCCAGTGAGTGCGCTGGTCTTCGGCTTCGGCCTGCGCCAGTGCGCGCGCCACGCGGCGGCGCACCTCGGTGATGCTGGTTTCCTTGCCCTTGGCGTATTTCTCGATCAGCGTGTCGCGGCTGATTTCCTGTTCGGCGGGAATGGTCAATGCGGCGCCGGTGACTGCTTCGTTCATTGCTGGCCTTTCATGCTGCGGGTTGAGTCGTGGTCGTCAAGTATGCGCCCCGTCGCCGTCCTTGTGAACCGGGTTTGCGGGGAGGCATTGTCCGCATTGTACGCCGGCTTGCACCTGAGGCTGCCCGTCGGTATGGTGCGGCACTTCGATGCAGACAGCAGAAAGGCTTTGCCATGTACCAGACCATCCAGTGGGAAGTTCGCGAACACACCGGTGTGCTGACGCTCAACCGCCCGGACCGGCTCAACGCCATTGACAACGTGATGCGCGGCGAAATCGAACAGGCGCTGCGCGCAGCGGAGGCGGATGACGCGGTATGGACCGTCATCGTCACCGGCAACGGCCGTGGTTTCTGTTCCGGCGCCGACCTGAAGGCGCGCGCCGATGCCGAGAAAAGCGGCAACAGCGGGTTGAATCCGCAGCCGCTGTTCGAACCGAAGTATTACTACACCATCGTGTTCAGCGAGCTGACCAAGCCGGTGATCGCAGCAGTCAACGGTGTCACGCGCGGGGCGGGCTGCAACATGGTGTTTGCCTCGGACTTCCGCATTGCCAGCGACAAGGCCGATTTCGGCGTCAATTTCGTCGAACGCGGCCTGATGGGTGAAACCTCGACCTGGACGTTGCCGCGCCTGGTGGGGCATGCGGTGGCCAGCGAGATCTGCCTCCTTGGCGAGCCCTTCGATGCGATGCAGGCGAAGGCCTGGGGGCTGGTGAGCGCAGTGGTGCCGCACGACACGCTGATGGATGAGGCGATGGCGCTGGCGCGGAAAATCAACAGCAAGGCGCCGCTGGCGGTGCGCATGACCAAGATGGCGTTGCGCCGTGCTTATGACCAGAGCGCCGAGCAGCACCTGGAAATGCAGAACACCATGAACGGCAAACTGCGCAACACGGAGGATACGAAGGAGGCGCTGCGCGCTTTCATCGAAAAACGGCCGCCGGTGTTTCGCGGCGCCTGATCTTCCTGCCGCCGGTGTCAGAACACGATGCGCGGCGGCAGGTATTTCCCGATGATGGGGCGGAAGTCCTCGAGACGGCAGCGCGGCCGTGCAAACGGCGATTTGCTCTGCAGGTCGTAAACACGGAAAGGCACAAGGTAGCGTTCGTGGTAACTGCGGTCCTGTGCGTTCATGTACGGCTCGCAGTCCGCGGTCGTGATGCCGTGGTAACGCACCAGCCAGGCAATCGCCGGAGGCAGGTGATCCTTCAGTCTTGACCAGGTGAGATCGTCGCTGCTCCACTGCAGCACACATTGATCCAGTCCGGCGCCGGGTTCGCCGGTGGCGAGGAGACTGTTCATATAGGTCACGTTTTTGGCGGGTTCGCCCTGCAGCATGCAGACCTTGCCGAGGTCATGCACCAGCGCCGCCAGCACGAATTCCTCGCTCGCCATGCCGTCTGCGGCCATGGCTTCTATGACCTGCAGCATGTGCACTTCCTGGCTGGTGCAGTACAGGCGGTCATCGGCGGTATCAATGACCCGCGCCATCATTTCGAACAGCGACCAGGTGGAAACCTCGCCGAATACCGGCTGCAGGTATTTCTTGCGCAGCGCTGCGGCTTCGGCGCTGGTCTGCGCGGCATGGCCGGCGCGGATCGCGGCGGCATCCCTGGCGTAGATTTCATAAAACCGCTGGTTTTGCTCGGCAACCCGTTCCTGGGGCCACGGTGCCTGCGGGGTAAGGGGTGTCATTGCCATGGGGCAGTGCCTTGATTCCCGGTTCCTGTAGTGGAAGCTTGATGTGGATGATGCCAGCACGGACGCATTCCTGTCACGACGGCATGCGGCCTGCCTTGCCTAGGCCGTGTCCTTCGGCTATCGTGCGTTCCTGATTTTTACTCCTGATCCGGTTGATCCCCCATGGCTGAAAAGAAAGCAAAAGTCGCAGGCCGCAAGACGGGCATGCGCAAAGGCCTCACCGCCTATGGCGACGAGGGTTTTTCGCTGTTCCTGCGCAAGGCTTTCGTCAAGGCGATGGGTTATACCGATGACGCGCTGGACCGGCCCATCGTCGGCATCACCAACACTTTCAGCGGCTTCAATGCCTGCCACCGCAATGTGCCCGAGCTGATCGAGGCGGTGAAGCGCGGTGTGATGCTGGCCGGCGGCCTGCCGGTGGAATTCCCGGTGATCACGCTGCATGAATCGTTTGCCTATCCGACCAGCATGTACCTGCGCAACCTGATGTCGGTGGATACCGAGGAAATGATGCGCGGCCAGCCGGTCGATGCCGTGGTGCTGATCGGCGGCTGCGACAAGACGGTGCCGGCGCTGCTGATGGGCGCGGCCAGCGCCAAC
>CAZSIR010000008.1:0-42177 GCA_964606765.1 uncultured Bordetella sp.
AGCTGGTCGCAGAAGTTGTAGCCGAGGTCGAGTACGCGCCCCACGTCGCGCACGACCGCTTTCGCCGCCATGGTGCCGAAGGTGGCGATCTGCGACACCGAATCCGCGCCGTAACGCGTTTTCACGTAGTCAATCACGCGGTCGCGGCCGTCCTGGCAGAAGTCGATGTCGAAGTCGGGCATCGACACCCGCTCCGGGTTGAGGAAACGCTCGAACAGCAGGTTGTAGCGCAGCGGATCGAGATCCGTGATGCCGAGGCTGTACGCCACCAGCGAACCGGCGCCCGAACCGCGGCCCGGCCCCACCGGCACGCCGTTGTTTTTTGCCCAGTTGATGAAATCGGCGACGATGAGGAAATAGCCGGGGAAGCCCATCTGCAGGATGGTCTTGATCTCGAATTCCAGCCGCTCGCGGTACACCGGCTCCTGTTGCGCGCGTTCTGCCGCATCGGGATAAAGCTCTTCAAGGCGCAGGCCAAGACCGGCGCCCGCCTGCTCCCGCAGATGCTGTTCGAGGCTGACGTTTTCCGGCGTCGGAAAATGCGGCAGCCGGCTTTTACCCAGCGTCAGGCCCAGTGTGCAGCGCTTGGCGATTTCAATAGAATTTTCCAGCACCTCCGGCACATCGGCGAACAGCGCCGCCATCTCGGCCTGCGTCTTGAAATACTGCTCCTGGCTGAAACGCCGGGGCCGGCGCTGGTCCGACAGCACATAACCTTCGGAAATGCATACCCGGGCCTCATGCGCGCGGAAATCCTCGGGCTTGAGAAACTGCACCGGATGGGTCGCCACCGCCGGCAGGCCCAGCGCCGCCGCCAGCCGCAGTGATCGCTCGACATGCTGGTCCACCGGGATGCTCGCGGCTCCGGCCGTCATCGCCTGCGGCCCGAGGCGCTGCACTTCCAGATAATAGCGGCCAGGAAACAGCGCCGCCCATTCCCGGGCCAGCACGCGCGCGGCATCCTCGTGGCCGGACACCAGCGCCTGACCAACATCGCCGTGATGTGCGCCCGACAGCGCAATCAGGCCGTCCGTGCCCACCTCCGCCAGCCATTCCTTCATCACTTCGGCACGGCCGCGGTACTGGTTGCCGCGATAGGCGCGCGTCAGCAGTTCGCACAGACGCAGATACCCCTGGTAATTCTGCGTCAGCAGCAGCATCCGGTACGGATTGTCGCGGTCGGCGAGGTTGCTCAGCCACAGGTCGCAGCCGATGACCGGCTTGACCCCCGCGCTTCGCGCGGCCTGATAGAACTTGACCATGCCGAACACGTTGCCGAGGTCGGTCAGCGCCAGCGCCGGCATGCCGTCGGCCTTTGCCGCCGCCATCGCCTCATCAACGCGCACGATGCCGTCAACGATGGAATATTCGCTGTGCAGGCGCAGATGGACAAACGCGGACGGCATGGCGGGTATTTTAGAACATCACCCATGCCAATCCGGCGGCCGCGTGAACACTTTCTGATATCACCGAAAAATCCGCAACATAGCGCGCGCCGCTGCGTACGTTCTGCACAGCCGATACAAGCGGGCCGGAATTCACGCATAATGCCGCTGCTGTTTTCCTGCTGTTTTCCTGCTGTTTTTCCTGCCGCTGCAGGCAGTTTTTCGTTTCCGCCGATCCCCCGCCCGCGCAATGCCTCCCGACACACGCCCCCTGAAGCCCGGCACGCCGCTGCCCCGTTCCGGCATCCTCGCGCTGATCGCGCTGATCGCCGTCTGGGGCTACACCTGGGTCATCCTGAAGGAAGGCGTGCGTTTTGCCGACCCCTGGGATTACGCCACGCTGCGCACCATCCCGGGCGCCATCCTGCTGTTCATGCTGGCGGCGTGGCGCGGTGAATCGCTGGCGCTGCGCTCCCCGCGCCATGTGTTCATCCTCGGCCTGTGGCAGACCGCCTTCTTCAACGCACTGGTGTCCTGGGCGCTGGTGTCAGGCGCCGCCGGCAAAACCGCAGTGCTCGTGTTCACGATGCCGTTCTGGACCATGATCATCGCCTGGCCGGTGCTCGGTGAACGCATCCGCGGCATGCAATGGCTGGTGGTCGCGCTGTCCGCGGCGGGACTTCTGCTGGTGCTGGAACCCTGGGCGCTGCAGGGCAGCTTTGCCGCCAATGCGCTGGCCATGCTGACCGGCATCAGCTGGGCGGTCGCGGCCGTGCTGACCCGGCGCTGGCGCACGCATCTCGCCGTCGGCACTTTCGCACTGACGGCATGGCAGATGCTGCTGGGCGGGCTGGTGCTGGCCGTTTCCGCGCATTTCCTCTCGGCGCGCCCGGTGGAGTGGACGCCTTACTTCATGTTCCTGCTGGCCTATGCCACCGTGTTCGGCACCGTGATCGGCTGGGCATTGTGGTTTTATGTGCTGAAGCTGCTGCCTGCCGGCGTCGCCGGACTGGCGGTGATGGGCGTGCCGGCGATCGGCGTGCTGTCATCGCGGCTGCAGCTCGGCGAACAGCCGGACACCGTTGAATCCGCCGGCATGCTGCTGATCGGTACAAGCCTTGCGCTATTGTCATGGATCGCCCTGCGCAAGCGCGCAGCCGTCCGCAACAGCTGAACCCCTGAACAGGCCCCTGCGCCCATGAAACCCAGCCAATCCGCCTTCCACGATTTCAACGGCCTGCGCCATCATGTCCGCACCTGGGGCAATGAGCAGGCGCCGCCGCTGTTCCTGCTCCACGGCTGGATGGATGTGTCGCTGAGTTTCCAGTTTGTCGTCGACGAACTGCAGCGCGACTGGCATGTCATTGCGCCCGACTGGCGCGGCTTCGGCCTGTCAGCCTGGGCACCGCAGGGTTACTGGTTTCCGGATTATTACGCCGACCTCGACGCACTGCTGGAACATTACTCGCCGCAACAGCCGGCACGGATGGTCGGTCACAGCATGGGCGGCGTCATCGCCTGCACCTATGCCGGACTGCGCCCGGCGCGGATTTCACACCTCGTATCGCTGGAAGGTTTCGGCCTTGCCCGCACCACGCCGGCCGATGCACCGGGACGTTACCGTCGCTGGCTGGATGAACTGGCGGAGAAGCCGCGATTCCGCACTTACGATTCCTTTGAAGCGCTGGCTGTCCGGCTGCGCAGCGAAAACCCGCGCCTCACTGCCGAAAAAGCGCGCCTCATCGCCGAAGCCTGGGCGCAGGAAACCGCGCCTGGACGCATCGAGATGCGCAGCGACCCGCGCCACAAGCAGACCAACCCGGTGCTGTTCCGCATCGAGGAACTGCTCGCCTGCTGGCGCGAAGTCAGCGCTCCGGCGCTGTGGGTGTTCGGCCGCAACTCGGCGGGCACAGGTTATCTGAAGGACACGCCGGAACAGCTCAGCGAACGCAAAGCCGCCATACCCGGCTGCAGGGAAGCCTGGGTTGAGGATGCGGGGCACATGATGCACCACGACCAGCCCGCAGCGGTGGCGCGCCTGATCGAAGATTTCCTCGGGTGAAATCCCGGATGAAAAACAGGATCAAAAACGGAAACCGGCGCACGGGTGTGCGCCGGTGATGCTGCAACCTGATCAATACAGTTCAGTCGCCGAAAATATTCGGAAACGCAAAACCCATGGTCAGGAAGAAAATGCAGGCCTTGCCGATGTGGACAATCTTGCCCGCCACGCTCATCTGGCTGAAGGCTCCGGTTGTTTCTGCCGCCGCCGCACTCCCCTGCGCAGCTTTTTGCTGGTTTGACATGAATGCACTCCTGTTGAATGAATGGATGAATATCCGCGGCGAAACGCCAGTTCCGGTCGCTACCGGTACCGCGGGAGCAAGCCGCCCCGCCTGCGAACCCGTGCAGCATACGCCCCCGCACCTTTCACGGGGCTGAACCCTGATGTCAGAATCAAGGCTTTATTGCCTGTCACCACCCGATTTCCCGCCAAAATGAACAAAACATCCGGTTTTCCGCCCCTGCTGGGCGTCCTTGGCGGCATGGGCCCGCTGGCCGCAGCTGATTTCCTGAAAAAACTGGTCGAGGAAACCCCGGCCAGTTGCGACCAGGAACACATCCCCTATGTCGCCTGGGGTGTGCCGCAGATTCCCGAACGGCCTGCGGCCATACTGGGCAAGGGCGAGTCTCCACTGCCGCAGATGCTGCAAGGCGTTGCGGCCCTGAAACAGGCGGGCGCATCGGTGGTCGCCATTGCCTGCAATACCGCGCATTACTGGCACGCAGACCTGGTCCGTGAAGGCGGTCTGCCGATACTGCATATTGCCGATGCGGTGTGCGATGTGTTGGCCGAACGCGGCATCCGCTCCGGCAGCATCGGTCTGCTCGGCACCGACGGCACCGTGAAAGCCGGATTCTTCCAGCAACGCTTTGCCGCGCGCGGCCTCGACTGTCTGGTCAGCAGCCGCGATGACCAGGACAAACTGGTGTTGCCGGCGATTGCCGCGGTCAAGGCCAACCAACTGCCGCAGGCCCATGCCCTTGCGGTGGATGCCGTCGGCCGGCTGCTCGCCGGTGGAGCGCAGGCCGTGGTGCTGGCCTGCACCGAAACACCGGTGGCGATTGATTTTGCCGCGAGCCCGGTCAGCGACCGCTGCATTGATGCCACGCGCGCGCTGGCGCGGGCCTGCGTGGCCTGGCATCGCGGCGAGGATTTGCGCCGCTGAAGGCACAGCGTCGGCGGAATGCGCACCGGTTCCGGAAACTGGACAAAGGCTGCCGCTTCCCTTAGATTGACTGACGCAGGTTTTTATTGCCGTCCCCCGACGGCGGCCCCGATACCACTGCCTCAAAGGAGATACCCATGTTTCGCATTTCTCATCTGGTTGCAGCGCTTGCCGCCGCGAGCCTGTTCACCGCACCGGTGCAGGCGCAGGAACTGACCGGCACCCTGAAAAAAATCAAGGATACCGGCGTCATGAAAGTCGGCCATCGCGACGCCTCCGTGCCGTTTTCCTACCTCGATGACCAGCAAAAGCCGATCGGCTACGGCGTCGACATCTGCATGAAGATTGTCGACAAGGTGAAGGCCGAACTGAAAATGCCCAACCTGAAGGTCGAGTTCGTGCCGGTCACCTCCCAGACGCGGATCCCGATCCTGATGGGCGGCAACATCGACGTCGAGTGCGGCTCCACCACCAACTCGGTCGAGCGGCAGAAACAGGTTGATTTTGCGCCGACCTATTTCGTCACCGGCACCAAGATCATCGTCAAGAAGAGCTCGGGCATCAAGGGATATGACGACCTGAAGGGCAAGACCGTGGTCTTCACCCAGGGCACCACCAACGAGCGCGCGATGAAGGCCTACAACGACGAGAAAAAGCTGGGCATCAACTTCCTGCCCTCGAAGGACCATGCCGAATCCTTCCTCGCCGTGCAGACCGACCGCGCCGCCGCCTTCCCGATGGACGACATCCTGCTCTACGGCCTGAAAGCCGGCGCCAAAAATCCGGATGACTTCGTCGTGGTCGGCGAATTCCTCTCCGACGACCCCTACGCGATCATGCTGCGCAGGGACGATCCGGCGTTCAAGAAAGTGGTCGACGACGCCGTGTCCGCCCTCTACAAGAGCGGCGAAATCAACAAGATCTACACCAAGTGGTTTGAGTCCAAGATCCCGCCCAAGGGCATCAACCTGAGCTTCCCGATGTCCGACGGCCTGAAGGACGCCATCAAGAACCCGAACAACACGGGGGTGGGCGCCTGCGGCAAGATGAAGTGCTGATCAGGGCATGAAGCCAGCAAAAGCCGGGAGCATCCACTCCCGGCTTTTTTTTATCCTGAATTTCAAGTTACACTGAATCCATGGACTTCAGCTTCCTTTCCCAGCCGGCCTTTTCCGGCGGCGGCACTTACCTGGACTGGGTCATCACCGGCATCAAGTGGACGGTGCTGGTTTCGCTGTGCGCCTGGGTGATCGCCTTCAGCGTGGGTTCGGTGCTGGGCGTGATGCGCACCACCAAGGTCATCTGGCTCAACGGCCCGGCCACGGCCTATGTCGAGCTCTTTCGCAACATCCCGCTGCTGGTGCACATGTTCATCTGGTATTTCGTGATGCCGGAAATGGTGCCCAAGGCGCTCGGCACCTGGATGAAACAGGGCATGCCGATGCCCGAATTCTGGAGCGCGGTGTTTGCGCTGGGCTTCTACACCGCCTCCCGCGTCGCCGAGCAGGTCCGCTCCGGCATCCAGTCCATTCCCCGCGGCCAGACCAATGCCGCGCTGGCCACCGGCCTGACCATGCCGCAGGTCTACCGCCATGTGCTGCTGCCCATGGGATACCGCATCGTCATACCGCCGCTGACCTCCGAATTCCTCACCATTTTCAAGAACTCCTCGGTGGCGCTGACCATCGGCGTGCTGGAACTGACCGCCCAGGCGCGCACCATTTCCGAATACACCTTCCGCACCTTCGAAATCTTCACGCTGGCGACCGTGGTCTACGTGCTGATCACGCTGGCGGTGGTGGTGGTCATGCAGCTGGTTGAGCGCAAGGTGCGCGTGCCCGGCTACATCGGAACGGGGCGCTAGGCCATGTTCAGCGGCTGTTCATTCTCAGCGCGCAAGCGCCAGATACCCCCCCCTCTCCAGCCTGCGGCGGGAGAGGGGTCGGGGGTGAGGGAAAGCCATGTTTAGCGGCTTTGATTTCGACGTCATCCAGCGCGCCCTGCCCTATCTCGGACAGGGCATGCTCACCACGTTCGGGCTGACGCTGCTCGCGATGGTCGGCGGCATCGTCCTCGGCACGCTGCTGGCGCTGATGCGCCTGTCCAGCATCAAGGCCATCAGCGTTCCTGCCGGCGCCTACGTCAACCTGCTGCGCGCGACGCCGCTGATCCTGGTGATTTTCTGGTTTTATTTCCTGGTACCGATCGCGGTCAAGCATATTTCCGGGGACAGCTATGCCCAGGGCATAGGTCCGTTTTATTCCGCGCTGATCGCCTTCACGCTGTTCGAGGCCGCTTACTACTGCGAAATCATCCGCGCCGGCATCCAGAGCGTGCCCGCAGGCCAGGTCAATGCCGGCTACGCGCTGGGCCTGAGCTACCCGCAGGCGACCTGGCTGGTGGTGCTGCCGCAGGCCTTCCGCAACATGGTGCCCATCCTGCTGACGCAGGGCATCATCCTGTTCCAGGACACCTCGCTGGTCTACGTGGTCGGGCTCACCGATTTCATGGGCGCTGCAAGCAAGGTGGCGCAGCGCGACGGCCGGCTGGTTGAAATGTACCTGTTCGCCGCGCTGATTTACTTCATCATCTGTTTCTTTGCCTCGTTGTTCGTCAAGCGCCTGCAAATGCGCATCACCCCGCCGCGTTAGGAAATCACCATGGCCATGATCGAATTCAAGAGCGTCAGCAAATGGTACGGCAGCTTCCAGGTGCTGAAGGACTGCACGACCCAGGTCGAAAAAGGCGAGGTCATCGTGGTCTGCGGCCCCTCGGGTTCGGGCAAATCCACGCTGATCAAGTGCGTCAACGGACTGGAACCCTTCCAGAAGGGCGACCTCATCGTCAACGGCCAGTCGGTCGGCGCGTCCACCACCAACCTGCCGAAGCTGCGCGCCAAAATCGGCATGGTGTTCCAGAATTTCGAGCTTTTTCCGCACATGAGCGTGATCGCCAACCTGAACCTGGCCCAGGTCAAGGTCCTCGGCCGCAATGTCGACGAAGCCACCGAAAAATCCCGCGCCCTGCTCACCCGCGTCGGCCTCATCGACCACGCGCAGAAATTCCCCGGCCAGCTCTCCGGCGGCCAGCAGCAGCGCGTGGCCATCGCCCGCGCGCTGGCGATGGATCCGGTGGCCATGCTGTTCGACGAACCGACCTCGGCGCTGGATCCGGAGATGATCAACGAGGTGCTCGACGTGATGGTCGAGCTCGCGCAGGAAGGCATGACCATGATGTGCGTGACCCATGAAATGGGTTTCGCGCGCAAGGTTGCGCACCGCGTGATCTTCATGGATCGCGGTGAAATCGTCGACGACGCCACCAAGAACGACTTCTTCGGCACCACCCGCTCGGAGCGCGTTCAGCAGTTTTTGTCGAAAATCCTTCACCACTGAGCCGCAAGGCCCAGTTAAAATGCGCGCTCTCTGAACAGGAAGCGCCGCAGCCGGCGCGCAAGTCATCATGGCCTCAGGCAAAACCGCAAAAAAATCCGCAAACCAGTACGACTGCAGCAAATGCCCCGGCTACTGCTGCAGCTATCCGGTCATCGAAGTCGGCAAGCGCGACATCGCCCGGCTGGCCAAACATTTCGGCGTCACTTACGCGCAGGCCGAATCCGGCTACACGCGTTATGACCGCTCGGAAAAGGTGCGCTGCCTGAAACAGCAGGACGACAAACACTACGGCCGCATCTGCAAAATGTTCGACACCAAGAAGCGCCGTTGCACCGTGTATGAGGCGCGCCCCGCGGTGTGCCGCGATTACCCCGAAGGCAAACGCTGCGGCTACTACGATTTCCTCGAATTCGAGCGCGAGCAGCAGGGCGACGAGAAATTCATCGCCACCACGAACAACAACTAGCCTGCCAGCACCCGCAGTCTCAGTATTTGCGGTCCCGTAAAAATATCAATAAAATCAAATAGTTATATACTATTCCGCAGTCATGCGCTGAAACAGCCGGCGCAGAAAAGTCTCGCAGCGCGCCACCTGCTCCAGCGTCACGAATTCATCGGGCTTGTGGGCCTGGCGTATCGAGCCCGGCCCGCAGACCACGGTCGGCACCCCTGCCACCTGGAATTGCGAGGCCTCGGTGCCGAATGAGACCTTGGCAAAGTCGTTGCTGCCGGAAAATTCCTGCGCCAGCGCGGTGATCTCCGCTTCTGCACCGGTATCCAGCGCCGGGATTTCCGACATTTTGACGATGCTGAATCCGGTCCGCGCATCGACTGCATGCATTTCCGGTTCGATCACCTGGCGCACATGGGCTTCGAACTCACGCAGCAGCGCATTGGGGTCGTCGCCCGGCAGGTTGCGGAATTCAAAATCAAACACGCAGTCCTGGGGCACGATATTGAGCGCGGTGCCGCCGCGGATCACGCCGGTGTGCACCGTCGTGTACGCAACGTCGAAGCCCCGGTCGTAGGGACCGCGGTCGCGATGCCGCCGCGCCAGCTGCTTCAGGAAAGCCACCGCCTCCGCCGCCGCCTCCACAGCGTTGACGCCATAGGGCGCGTACGCCGAATGCGAGGCCCGGCCGCGCACCGTACAGCGGTAACTCTGTTTGCCCTTGTGCGCGATCACCGGGCGCATTTCCGTCGGCTCGCCGACGATGCAGGACGCCGGCCGGATGCCCGCCTGCACCATGTCGCTCAACAAGTCGCGCACGCCGAGGCAACCGACCTCCTCGTCATAGCTGAATGCCAGGTGCAGCGGCGTCTTCAGGCCGCGCCGCACCGGCTCCGGCGCCAGCGCCAGCGCGCAGGCGATGAAACTTTTCATGTCGGAAGTGCCGCGGCCGTAAAGCCTGCCGTCGCGTTCGGCCAGCGTGAATGGATCCGTCGTCCATTCCTGTCCATCGACCGGCACCACGTCGGTGTGGCCGGAGAGCGCAATGCCGGGTTCGCCCCGCGGACCCAGCGTCGCGAACAGATTGGCCTTGCGGCGATCGTCGTTGAATGTCAGCCGGACATCGGCGTCCAGCGGCCGCAGCAGCTCACGCACGTAATCAATCAGTTCAAGATTGGAATCGCGGCTGACGGTCGGGAACGCGACCAGCGTGCGCATCAGCTCCAGCGTCTCTGCGGCGGGCGCGGCGGGCGGGGTCATCACAACGGTCATCACAACGTCCGTTATTAAAGGTTCAGCATAGGCAGGCAGGCACGCACTGTCAACGCAGGGCTGCGGTATCCTTGGCACATGAAAAAAATGTTTCCGCTGCTTGCGCTGCTCGCCGCGGTGCTGTGCGCCCAGGCCGCCGCATCCGGGCTGCGCATCGGACTCTCCGGCGAAGTGACATCGCTGGACCCGCATCTGCTTGCGGCGCAACCCAACCTCACCGTCGGCCGCCATGTGTTTGAATCACTCACCGACGTTGATCCGCAGACCCGGCTGATTCCCGGGCTCGCCACCGGCTGGCGCGCCATTGATGCCACCACCTGGGAATTCAATCTGCGCCGCGGCGTGAAATTCCATGACGGCTCCGACTTTACCGCCGAAGACGCCGCCTTTTCATTGCAGCGCCCGCTGTCGATCAAGGGCAGCCCCGGCGGATTCGCCTCTTATGTGCGCGCCATTGCCTCCACCACCGTCGTTGACGCCCACACGCTGCGCATCAAGACCCGGTATCCCTACGGCGCGCTGCCCGAAGACATCAATTCCATCCTGATCGTCTCGAAAAAACACGCCCTCCATGCCGGCCCCGAAGATTTCGACAGCGGGCGCGCGATGATCGGCACGGGGCCGTACAAGTTCGTGAAATACCAGCGCGGCGACCGGCTTGAACTCGCGCGCAATGCAGCCTGGTGGGGCAAGGCCGCCCCATGGGACAGCGTTACGCTGCGCGTGATACCCGCCGATCCGTCACGCACGGCGGCGCTGCTTTCCGGCGAACTCGACGTGATCGAACATGTTCCCTCGGCAGACATTAAAAATATCAACAAAAACAGTTCATTGCGCGTGATGCAAGCCACGTCCTGGCGCACCATCCTGCTGCACCTGGACCAGTATCGGGCGCAGCCGCCGGGCGTCACCGACAACAGCGGGAAGCCGCTCGCGAAAAATCCGTTCATGGACCTGCGCGTGCGTCAGGCCATGTCCAAAGCCATCAACCGCAGCGCCATCGCCGAACGCGTGATGGAAGGCCTTGCGGTGCCCGCGGCCAACATCGTTTCGCCGGGCGTGTTCGGCCACAACCCCGCTCTGAAGGCCGAGGCTTACGATCCCCAGGGCGCGAAACGTCTGCTCGCCGAGGCGGGATATCCCGACGGCTTCCGCGTCACCCTGGCCGGCCCCAACAATCGCTACATCAATGATGAACAGGTATTGCAGGCTGTGGCGCAACTGCTGACCCGCGTCGGCATTCAGACACGCGTCGAAGCCGCGCCGATGTCGACGTACCTCGGCCGCGTACGCAAGGAGGAAACTAGCTTCGCGCTGCTTGGCTGGGGCTCCTTTGCCGCCGACCTTGCGCTGCGCTCCCTGGTGGCCACGCCCAGCCCCGACAAAGGCTGGGGGGCGTGGAACTGGGGCCGTTACAGCAACTCCGGAACAGACGCGCTGATGGAGCAGGCGCTGGCCAGCGTTGACCGCGACAGGCGCGAAGCGCTGGCGCGGCAAGCCAATACGCTGGCCATGAACGATCTCGCCTTCATTCCGCTGCACCATCAGGTCGTCAGCTGGGCCATGCGCAGCGGACTGAACTATGCGCCGCGCACGGATGAATTCACCTTTGCCCACCAGTTCACGCCGCGCTGAGCGGGGCCAGGCGCCATGCTGAACTTCGTACTGCGCCGCCTGGGTCAGAGCGCACTGGCGCTGTTGGTGATGTCGCTGCTGGTGTTCGCCGGCGTCTACGCCATCGGCAATCCGGTGGACATCCTGATCAACCCGCAGGCCGACCAGGCCGAGATCGCGCAGACCATTGCCCAGCTCGGGCTCGATCGCCCGCTGTGGCAGCAGTACTGGATTTTTCTCAAGGGCGCGCTCGGCGGCGACCTCGGCAAATCCTTCGTCGCCAGCGTGCCCGCGATCACGCTGATCCTCGAACGCCTGCCCGCCACGCTTGAACTCGCCTGCACCGCGATGCTGATCGCCATCGTGCTCGGCATACCGCTGGGCCTGCTGGCCGGACTGAAGCCAGACTCCTGGATCGGCCGCGGCATCATGGCCGGCTCCATCCTTGGGTTCTCACTGCCGACCTTCTGGGTCGGTCTGATGCTGATCCTGGTGTTTTCGGTGCAGCTGGGCTGGCTGCCGACCACCGGCCGCGGCGCCACCGTCGATGTACTGGGCATCCCCGTCAGCTTTCTCACCTGGGACGGCCTGCGCCACCTGATCCTGCCGGCGACCAATCTGGCCTTGTTCAAGCTCTCGCTGCTGATCCGCCTCACGCGCGCCGGCACGCGCGAAGCGATGCTGCAGGACTATGTGCGTTTTGCCCGCGCCAAGGGTGTGCCCGAACGCGATGTGGTGCGGGTGCATGTGCTGCGCAACATCCTGATTCCCGTCATCACCGTCGCCGGTCTGGAATTCGGCTCCCTGATCGCCTTCGCCATCGTCACCGAAACCGTGTTCGCCTGGCCCGGCATGGGCAAGCTGCTGATCGACTCCATCAACGTGCTTGACCGCCCGGTGATCGTCGCCTATCTGCTGGTCATCGCATTCCTGTTCATCGTCATCAATCTGCTGGTTGACCTGCTCTATACCGCGCTGGACCCGCGGCTGAGGCTGAAAGGCGCGCGATGAACCCGGCGCTGTCGCCTGCGCGCGAATTCACCAGCGGCTTTTCCCGCGATCGCATCGCGCTGTCCGCCTTCTGGCTGCTGTGCCTGCTGCTGCTCGCCGCCATCGCCGCGCCCTGGATCGCGCCGCAGAACCCTTACGACCTCGCGCAACTCGACATCCTCGACGGCAAACTCGCGCCCGGCGCAAAAGGCGCCGCGGGTTACAGCTACTGGCTGGGCAGCGACGACCAGGGCCGCGACATGCTCTCCGCCATCCTCTACGGCCTGCGCATCAGCCTCGGCGTCGGCGTCCTGTCCACGGCGGCGGCATTGGGGCTGGGGCTGGCCATCGGCCTGGTCTCGGCGCGCGCCGGCGGCTGGGTCGACGCGCTGATCATGCGCATCGTCGACCTGCAGCTGTCCTTCCCCTCCATCCTGGTCGCGCTGATATTGCTCGCGCTGGCAGGACAGGGCGTGGACAAAATCATCATCGCGCTGGTCGTCGTGCAATGGGCCTATTACGCGCGCACCGTGCGCGGCGCGGCGCTGGTCGAACTGAAAAAGGAATATGTCGATGCCGCGGTCTGCGCCGGCTACAGTGGCACACGCATCCTGTTCCGCCACGTGCTGCCCAACGTGCTGCCGCCGCTGATCGTCGTCGCCACGGTGCAGGTGGCCCACGCCATCGCGCTGGAAGCCACCCTGTCCTTCCTCGGCCTCGGGCTGCCGATCACCGAGCCATCACTGGGCCTGCTGATCGCCAACGGCTACACCTACCTGCTGGCGGGAAAATACTGGATCAGTTTTTTCCCGGGCGTTGCGCTGCTGCTGACGATCGTCGCGATCAACCTGGTCGGGGATCGCTTGCGGGACGTGCTGAATCCACGGCTGCAATGAAGTTTTCGCGGAAAACGCTGCAACAGTCGCCGCGATTCCGCATTGGAGACCAGTTCAGGGCTTGATTCCCGACGCCCTGACCACCTTGCCCCAGCGCTCGATTTCCTCGTTCAGCATCTTGCGGAAATATTCAGGTGTTTCCGCAATCGGGTCCGCCCCCATCTGCGCCAGGCGATTGCGGAAATCCTCACGCTGCACGGCCTTGACGATCACGCCGTTGAGCAGGGTGACCACCGGCTGCGGCGTGCCGCGCGGCGCGAGCACGCCGTACCAGGTCTGGGTGACAAAGCCCGGCAGGCCGCCTTCGATCATCGTCGGCACCTCGGCCATCAGCGGCGAACGTTTCTCGCCGGTGATGGCAAGCACGCGCATGCGGTTCAGCAGCGGCTGCGCAGCGGGAATGTTGGTGAAGGAAAACTCCACCTCGCCGCTGGCCAGCGCCGTCAGCGAAGGGCCGGTGCCCTTGTACGGGATGTGGGTGAAGTCGCCCTTGATCATCAGCTTGAGCATCTCCCCCGAAAGATGCTGGGTGCTGCCGCTGCCCGAAGAGGAGAAATTCATCTTGCCCGGATTCTTCTTCACAGCGGCGATGAACTCCCGGACATTTTTCACCGGCAGGGAAGGATGCGTGACCAGCAGGTTGGCGCTGCTCGAAAATACCGCGATCGGCACGAAATCCTTGACCGGGTCGTAGTTGAGCTTGGGGTACAGGCTGACATTGACGCCCAGCGCCGCGGAACTGAGGAACAGCGTGTAACCGTCGGCCGGCTGGCGGATGATGAATTCGGCGGCGATGTTCTGTGCCTGCCCGGCGCGGTTCTCGACCACGACCTGCTGGCCCAGCGCCTCGGTGATCTGCGGCGCGATCAGGCGCCCCATGATGTCGCTGCCGCCGCCGGGGGCATAACCGACGATCATGCGTATCGGTTTTGACGGATATTTTGCCTCCTGTGCCTGCGCGCAGGCGCAGAATCCCAGGGCGGCGGCGAGGACGGCGTTGAGCAGCGGAAGTTTCATGGTTTCTCCTTCGGGTTCATCGTTGATTGTTATTGTCAGCGCCGGAAAAAAACATCGCACGTTGTCCGGGACCGGAATGCAGGGCATTATGGCCTCGTTTCGCACAGGATGAACCCCTGTTGACCATCATATGGTCAACACCTGCGCCCTGGCGCAGCGACTGGAACGGGGTTTGCCGCATTTGCCGCAATACACGCGGCACACTTTCAAACGGACGACAACGATGCCGGCTTCACAACAGGCCACCCGCCACGATCAAAACATCCTGGTGCTCCAGGGTGGCGGCGCGCTCGGCGCCTATCAGGCCGGCGTTTACGAAGGCATGACCGAACAGGGCATCGCGCCCGACTGGGTCACGGGGGTGTCCATCGGCGCCGTCAATGGCGCATTGATTGCGGGCAACCCCGCCGAACGCCGGCTGGAGCGGCTGCGCGAATTCTGGGACCGCGTGTCTTCGGGCATTCCACTGACCGGTTTCGCACAGTTCGATCCGGTGCGCACCGGGATGAACCGGTTCAGCGCGCTGGCGGCGGCGACTTTCGGCGTGCCGGGCTTTTTCTCGCCGCGCGTACCCCCGCCGCTTTTTGCCCCTGACGGCACGGCCGGAGCGCTGAGCATTTATGACACCGCGCCCCTGCGCGAAACCCTCGAGGAACTCGTCGATTTCGATCTGCTGAACCACCGCCGGCGGGTGCGCCTGAGCGTCGGCGCGGTCCACGTATCGACCGGAAACTCGGTCTACTTTGACAACCTCAACCGCCGGCTGGGCGCCGAGCACATCATCGCCAGCGGTTCGCTGCCGCCGGGCTTCCCGGCCGTCACCATCGATGGCGAACCGTACTGGGACGGCGGCATCGTTTCCAATTCGCCGCTGTGGCACGTGCTCGACGCAGCGCCGGAACTGAGCGCACTGATCATGCAGGTCGACCTGTTCAGCGCCCGCGGCCAGCCGCCGGAAAATCTGGACCAGGTGCTGGAGCGCGCGAAGGACATCCAGTATTCCAGCAAAACGCGCTTCAACACCAAACGCGGCCAGGAACTCGAAAACATGCGGCAGGCGCTGATTCGCCTGCTCGGCAAGCTGCCGCCGGAACTGCACGGGGATCCGGACTACAAATTGCTGGACAGGTTGACCGGCCGCAAGCGCCAGATCAGCATCGCCCACCTGATCAACCGGCGCTTCACACACTCCACCAATTCCAAGGATTACGAATTCTCGCGCGCCACGGTGCGCGAGTTATGGCAGACCGGCCTGGAGGACATGCGGCGCACCTGCGCCCACCCGCAATGGACCGAGGCCAGGCAGGCCGTCGATGGTTTGCGCGTTTTTGACCTGTCGCGCTGAGGCGGGCTTTGCCGAAACCGCTCAGTTCACCGGTTCGCGGAACAACAGCTTTCCCACATGATCGGCAATGCGCAACTCCGCCCCCGGCAATGTGACGACGGGTAAACCCGGAAGGGCATCGTCCTGGCAGCGGAGTTCACCGGCGACCGCACAGACCAGCCAATGGCTGCCGGCGGCCATCTCGCCCTGCAGCGTGGGAATCAGCGTGGCCGGATGCAGCACATTGGCATTGGGTGCCGCCGGCACAACCATGCCCTTGCGGCCGCCCAGCAGGTCCACGATCACGCTGCGCGCGTTTCCGGCATCAGCCACCGCCACATCCCGTTCCGCGTTTTTGCGGATGCGCACGCGGAATGCGCCCTGGTGCGGAAGCGCAAAACCGCCCTCACCTGCGATGAGGCGCCGTGCGGTTTCCACGCGATGCACGCGCACATGCCAGAAACCGGCAGGCACCACCCAGCTGCGTATCATCACATCGGGCCAGGGCTTCCACTCGGAAACCACGGCGCCGTCGGTCATGCCGATGCGGATGCTGCCGCGACGCACGCGGAAATATTCACCCTCTTCGCTCAGGGCCAGCATGTTGTCGTGACCACAGGCATACAAACCGGTTGAGGCCGACGGAACATTAAAACCAAAGTGGTTCGAATAGCAGAATTTTGCGTACTTCTCCGCGCCGTGCCGCACTTCCGGCTGCGGCCGGCCCGGCACAGGGAACAACAACACATGATCGCTGGCCGCATGCCGCGTCACGATCATGCCTGCACTGTACTGCGCAGCGGTTTCAGGCAATGCAGGCATAGCCGTTTCCTCGCTGCTCCAGAACGGGTGCGACGCGGGCAACGCCAGGGGCAGGAAAGCCTTGAGCGCCCAGTACGGTGAAGCCGGAGAGGCGTAGGACTCGACCAGATTCAGGTTGCCGTACGCATAACCCAGGCTCAGCCTGCCGCCGGCATCCACGATCGCCTGCTTCATCCACCAGCGCAGGTGGCGCAGGTAGATTCCCTTGATCACCCCCCAGGGCAAGGCTTCAATGCCTGCCCACGCCAGCGCCCCCCAGAACGCGGCCGGCGCAAAACGATAATGCAGGCTGCGGCCAAAAGGCACGGCACTGCCGTCAGCAGCAAACCAGTGCACGAATTGCAGCGCAAACAGACGCGCACGTTCGCGCAGGCGCGCGGCTCGCCCGCTCTCCATGTCCGGCATCAACGCACTGCACAGCAGCGCATGGAACTGCAGCACGTGGGCGTTGTAATAATCACATGCGCCATCGACGCCGTCCCGGTGCCAGCCGTCACCGGCATGAAAGGATTCGATGCGGTCAAGATCAGCCAGCAGCGCCGTCTTGTCCACCGGGAAACCAAGTCGTGCCAGTGCGACATTGACCAGCACGCGGAAGCACAGCCAGTTATTGTCGTAAATCCGGCAATGATCCACCTGATCCAGATAGATGCGCAACTGCATCTGCGCCTGCGCCGGCAATGGCTCCCACAAATGCTGCGGCACCAGGCACAGGGCGTAGGCAATGGCGGAAAGCTCAACCGCACGCTGGTCGAAATGAGCCAGCCCGCCCCAGTATTCGGCATGCGTGGGATCCACTCCGTTGGCAATCCCCTTGCGCACGGCTGCCCAGTCGATCGCAACGCAGGCGCCGGCCCCGGCAGGCGCCATGCCCCACAACAGGCGGCAAAAGCCTTCCATCTCGGCCACCGCCTGCGGGTAATCTGCAGCGCCGGTGCCGAAATTCACGCGGGCGCCACCGGCGCTGCGCAACGCCCCGGCGGACATCAGCAGCGTTTCCAGCAAGGCTGCAACGTCGGCCCGGGTGCGCAGCAGGTTTGCCGCCGGCGCCGCTTTCGGCATGACTGCCGGCGCGGGCACAAAATCCGGGAATGTCTTTCTGGATGCATCGAGCAGCAATGCCTGAAGTACAACTTGCAGCCGGCGGGCTTCACCGCAATCCGCGCCCTTGCGCTCCAGATCGCTGATGCAATCTTCGATGAATCGCAGCAGCTTCGGCCCGCGCGTGAGCGTCTGCACTTTCCCGGCAAGACGGCCTGACTGCAGGGCAATAAATCCGTTGGCGTCATGGACGCGGTAAGTTGCAAGCGGCTGCCGCAGATAGTGCACCGCGCCGGCAATCATGACTGCGCCCCAGGCAATGGCATTGTCCGCACTGCGCCGCCACTCGGCGCAATCCATGCTGGCGACGACCTTGACGAGGGTCTGGCGCGCCAGGACCTGCCCCGCCGGAATCGAAAACGGATACTGATGGGGTTTGGCCGACAGCTGTGCGCAATCGGCGCGTGCCACGGGCGCACGCATGTCAATATGATGAAACCAGCTCACCGGCAACATCTGCGCCTGCGCGTGGTCGAGAATATCCAGATCGTGACAGAGAAACAAATGCGCGCCGGCCGGCTTTTCGCGATCCAGCCAGGCCGCGACGGCCGCCAGTTTCCCCGGGGCAAACAGGTCATCCGCATCCAGCAGGCAGAGGTATTCCCCGCTCGATGCCGCCAGCGCCGCGGCAAATGCCGCAGCCTGGCCGCGGTTGTCCTGGCTGATCAGCCGGATTTCACCGGCGGCAGCATAAGCCGCCAGCACCTGCGGTGACTCGTCAGTCGATCCGTCATCCACAACGATGATCTCGAACAGTTCGCGCGGAAAATCCTGGCGCAGGCAACTGTCCACAGCGGCGCCGACAAAGCGGCCGTGGTTATGGCTGGGGATCAATATCGAGAAACGCAATTCAGCCCGCCGATGGCGTGCAAGCCGCCAGACCCGAAATGACATTGGACGGGAACGGGGTGTTCAACGATTTTCGGCTCGTGTTGCCGGAAATGCCGGGGATTCGCCTCACCGTTCAGGACTCCAGTTCATCGCGCCCGTCACCGGACCGGTCATCACTGCATTCTGCCGCAGGCCCGCCGGACACGGCATTGTCACCCAAATCACCGGGCCGGACATGAAAAAGGCCGGCTGAGCCGGCCTGTCGCAGCGTGGCATGACGCTTACTGCTGCTCGATGCCCACCTGCGCGCCGACTTTTTTGTAACGCTCAAGCTCGCTGCGGATGCGCTTGGTGAACTCCGCCGTGCCGAGCGTGGTGGTTTCAGCGCCGCCGACCGAACCATAGCGTTTTTTCACATCCGGCTGCACCAGCACTTCTGCCGAAGCCTTGTAGAGTTTGGCGATGATTTCCCTAGGCGTTCCTTTCGGCGCGAACAGGCCGACCCAGATGGAGGCATCAACACCGGGGATGCCCGCCTCCTGCGCCGACATGTAATCCGGCACCTGCGGTGAACGTTTCGCCGTGGTCACACCCAGCACCTTGACCCGCTTGGCCTGCAGATGCGGCAGCACGCCGGGCAGACCCGCCACGGTGAACACCACTTCATTTGCGGCGACGGCCGAAACTGCCGGCGCGCCCCCCTTGTACGGCACATGCAGCGCCTTCGCGCCGGCGGCATTGACCAGCCACTCGGTTGCCATGTGATTCACCGAACCGGTGCCCGGCGAGCCGAAGGTCAGTTGCCCCGGTTTGGCCCTGGCGCCCGCGATCAGGTCTTTCAGCGAGTTGAACGGCGAACCGGCATTGACCACCACCAGCATCGGCGCATCGCTGACCATGATGATCGGCACGATGTCGCGGTCAAAATCATAGGGCATCGACTTGAACAGCACCGGATTCACCGAAAATTCGCCGGTGTGCGCAGCGAGCAGCGTGTAACCGTCGGGGGTCGCGCGCGCCGTGGTGCCGACGGCGATGAAACCGTTGGCGCCCGGCCGGTTGTCGACCACAAACTGCCAGCCCTGGGTTTCACTGATCTTGTTGGTCAGGATGCGCGCGGAAGTATCGACCACGCCGCCCGGCGCAAACGGCACCAGCACGCGGATCGGTTTGGTCGGGTAATCCGCGGCATGCACCGGCGGCAGCGCAGCAAGGGCAAACAGGACAGCAATCAGACTCCTCATAAAATATCCTTTATAATCAAATACTTATAATATTATCTACGGAAACAGGTCATGCCACTTGGCTTTGACCTGTTCCTGCAGTTCCTTGCTGGCCTCCGCCACCGCCGGAAATTCATGCAGGTGATCATAAGGGCGGCAGGCATCGATGATGGCCTTGGAATTGTACGGCGCGCTGTAACGGTAGGCGACAAACATCGGATCGTTTTTTGAACCCATGCCGCGCTGGATGATGTCGATGTCGGTTGCCGGATCGCTGCGGGTCGCCACCGCCCACATCACTTCCTGCAGGTTCGACGGATCGATGTCCTCGTCAACCACCACGGTGTAGCGCGACATGTAGGCGCCGACTCCGCACTGGTTGAGGATATGCCCCGCCTGCCGCGCGTGGCCGGCGTAACGCTGCCTGATCGCCACCACGTTGAACATGCGCGCGCCGCCGATTTCATGCGCCCAGACACTGTGCACGTCCGGCACGCCCGCAGCGAGCAGTGCGTCAAACAGCAGCGCTGAGCGCATCACCGCCTTGGAATAGGAATAATCGTTCGGCGGCTTGGCCGGCGGGCTGCCGACGATGATCGGATCATTGCGGTAATAGACGCGTTCGACGGTCATCAGCGGCGCGGTGCCTTCCTTGCCCGGGTAATAGCCGTGGAATTCGCCGAAGGGTCCTTCGGTTTTCACATCACCGGGATGGCAGTAACCCTCCAGCACGATTTCCGCCCCGGCCGGGATCGGCAGCCCGGTCAGCTCACCGTGCACCACCTGCACCGGTTCACCGAGTATCGCGCCGATGTAGTTGTATTCGCACATGCCGAAGGGCACTTCAATGCCGGAAATCAGGTAACCCAGCGGATCGCAGCCGATGACAATGGCCACCGGGAAGGGTTGGCCGGCTTTCATGTGTTTGTCGTATTGAATGGCGCCGTGTTTGCCGGGAATCATGTCGAGGCCGACATGGTTTTTGTCATGCGCCTGCACACGATAAGTGCCAACGTTGACCCAGTCGCTGTCGAAATCCTTCGTCACCACGCAGCAACCGGTGCCGATGTAGGGGCCGCCGTCCTTCTCATGCCACAGCGGTGACGGAAAAATATTGATATCGACATCCCTGCCCGACTGGATGTTCTCCAGCACCGGGCCGGTTTCAACCACCACCGGGTCGAATTTCGGCGCTTCGGCCTGCCAGCTCTTGGGCCGCCCGCGCAGTTGCTGCACTAATTTATGATGGCTGCGCTCCACCGGCAGGCGCAGGATCGACGACAGCCGTGCCGGGCTGGATGTGCTGCAGGTCAGCACGCGAAAACCCTTGGCATAACCCTTGATTTCGTCGAACAGCAGCGCCGGCGAGCCGTCGATCTTGACGTTCAGTTCGCTGATCGCGCCGAGTTCAAGTCTGGCGTCGGCGCCGCGCACATCCCTCAATTCCCCCAGCGATCTGGCGGTGTCCAGCCACGCCCGCAGATCAAGGGGCTTGCCTTTGGCAGGGCTTTTCAAGATTATTTCCCCGTTCACAGCCGCCAATCGGCGGCCAACCGAATGTTAACCGATTCAATCAGGAGCCAACCAAGCAAAATCCGGTAGCATCAATTCCGGCAGCGCTCCACAAAAAATTCCCCGGTAAATGCAGACCATCATTACGGCATTGGCTGAACGCGCCCGCCTGTCCCCGGCGTCAACGGCAATCATCTGGCGGGACACCGCAATTGACAGCGCAAGCCTCGATGCCTTGAGTTCAACCGGCGCCCTGACCCTGATCAGCGCCGGCGTCACCCCCGGTGATCGCGTGCTGCTGAACATGCGTAACAGCCGTGAACTGGCCATCGCCTATTACGCCTGCTTCAAGGCCGGCGCCATTGCAGTGCCCATACGCAAGGGGGCCAGCGCCGGTGAGATCGAACAGATGGCCGGGATCTGCCAACCCCGCATCGGCCTGACCCAAGCCGCCCTGCCGTTCGCGCCCATGCCATCGATGCCATGGCTGATCCTGGACGAGCATTGGCCAGTCGCCGGAAACCCGGCGCCCCTGCCGGCGATTGATGCAGACGGCATTGCCGTCATTCTCCATACCTCCGGCACCACCGGACGGGAGCGGGGCGTCGTGCACACCCACCGCACACTGCGTGGCCTGCTGAACGCCTACCCGGGATCGACACCGCCTGGATTCGCCGCAGTCATCCCGCTGCCAATCGTGCACAATTACGCGCTGTTCACCTTCCTGTCGATGGTCTCGATCGGAGGGACCGTGATACTGCTGGATGAGCCGTCGGCAGATGAACTGCTGGACGCCATCGACCGGCACTCGGCGAGGATGGCGATTTCAACGCCGGCGATTGCGCATGCGCTGGCGGAAGCGCAGGCCCGCGCGCCGCGCCCCCTGGCGACGCTGAGCCACATCAACGTCAGCGGCGACGTCATGCACCTGGATCTGCAGCAGCGCTTCAACCGGATTTTCGGCAACCGCATGCGGCGCACCTACGGCGCATCGGAAATGGGGCCCATCGCCGGCGAGTCCCTTGGAAACGTAGCCGCCAATTCACTCGGATTACCTTTTCCCGGCGTCGAAATCCGCATCCTCGATCAAAACGGTCGCGACCTGGCCGCCGGGCAAGTCGGGGAAATCGTGACCCGCTCGGCGTCCATGGCGGCCGGCTACTGGCGCGAAGACTCGGAAACCGCAGCGGCTTTTCGCAATGGGTACTGGCACACGGGCGATCTCGGTTTCCGTGATGCGTCCATGCGCCTGCATTTTGCCGGCCGCAAAAAAGAACTCATCGTCCGGGCCGGACAGAACATCTCGCCGCTGCAGATTGAAGAGATCCTGCGCCGTCATCCCGCGGTGGATGATGTTGCAGTCTGGGGGGTACCGGACCAGGCGCTGGGACAGGTGGTCGCCGCATGGGTTGTACTCAAAGCACCGGTATCAGCCGAACAATTGCGCGAATTCCTGCGCCCGCAGATTTCCGAAAACAAATATCCTGAACGGATTTTCTTCGTGGGGTCATTGCCCCGTACAGCTACGGGTAAATTACAGCGACGCGCCCTGGTGCAGCCGACTTAGTGCAGCCGACTTGGTCCGGCGGGCCGAGTGCCGCTCACCCGGCCGGCAGCCTGATCATCCCCTGCGTTTTTTCGCCGCCAGTTTCACGGCCCGGATGATTTCAGCATAGGCCGCACAGCGACACAGGTTGCCGGAAAGGTAATGGCGGATGTCGTCTTCGGACGGATTCGGATGCGCATCCAGCAGTTGCCTTGTCATCAGGATGAACCCCGGCGTGCAGAAGCCGCACTGGAACGCGCCGGTTTCGATGAATGCCTGCTGCACTTCGTCCAGATTCCCGTCGGGCCCCGCCTCCTCGATCGTGCGCACGTCGGCGCCATCCACCAGCGTTGCCATGGTCAGGCAGCCGGAAACCGCACTGCCGTTGACAATCACCGTGCAGCAGCCGCACAGGCCCTGCGCACAGCTCTCGCGCGCGCCGAACAGGCCCTGCCCCTGCAGCAGTTCGACCAGGTTCTGGTGATTGCCGATGTGCGCCGTGACCGGACGACCGTTTAATTTGAATTCAATCGTGCGATGAGTCGTCATATTTAAAAACCAAAGTCTTTTGCCACAGAGTTCACAGAGAACACAGAGAACACAGAGAAATGCAACAGTAAAATTCCATATGTTGCTTCTGTTCTTGGCTTGCTCTGTGAACTCTGTGTCCTCTGTGGCTAATGTTTTTGAATTTAATCTTTTAACGGATTTCCCGCATTCACGCGCAAACCGCGATAAACCGCTTCTGCCGTCAACGGCAAACTGGTCAGCCGCACACCCACCGCATCATCAATCGCGCTGGCGATCGCCGGCGACACGCCGAAGGTGCCACTCTCACCCACGCCCTTGGCGCCGAACGGACCGGTCTGCTGCACCATGTCCACGGCTTCGTTCAGCATGACCGGGGGCACGTCGCGGATGCCCGGTATCTTGTAATCCGCCAGCGAGGCATTGGTCACCTGCCCGGCATCAAAATCCATGCGCTCGGACAGCGTGAACCCGAGCTGCATGATGGTGGCGCCGGAAATCTGGGTTTCGACAATCGCGGGATTCACCGGACGGCCGACATCGACCAGATTCACCAGCCGGGTGACTTTGAATTCACCGGTCTCTGTATCCACTTCAACCTCTGCACCCGTGGCGCCGATCATCCAGAACGGTGTGGCGTCAGCGGTCAAACCGGTGCCCGGTTCCGGCGGCGTATAGGGCGGGACGAAACTGCCAATGCCGACAATGTTGCCGGCCTGCATGCCGTACTTTTTGCGGAATATGTCGGGAATCGGCGTGGTTTCCGCCGAAAGCCCGACCTCGCGGGCAAGCTGCAGCAGTTTGTCGCGCGCATCCTCGGCCGCGATCTTCACCGCATGCCCCATGTGATAGGTTGAGCGCGAGCCCAGTGTCGCCATGTCGTAGGGCGTGACATCGGTATCGGGATGCACCACTGTCACGGCTTCCACCGGCACGCCCAGTGCCTCGGCGGCAAACTGCGCCATCGCCGTATCCGAACCCTGCCCCATGTCCACCGTGCTGCAATAGACGATGCAGCTGCCGTCGGCACTGATGTTGACGATGGCCACCGAAGTCGTCGGTGAAATGCTCGCCTTGAAGCCGATGGCGAGGCCGCGGCCGCGGCGGATGGTGCCCGCATCTGTGACCCTATCCTTGTCGAAGGGTTTTTCCCAGTCCATGCGCAACGCCAGGCGCTCCAGCACCTTTTCGATGCCGGCATCGCGCATCAGGGTGCCGGTGGCCTGCGGCCGGCCCTCGCGCAGGATGTTCTTCCTGCGCATCGCCAGCGGATCGATCTTCAGCGCCTTCGCGATCATGTCAGTGTGGCTCTCGTAGGCCCACACCAGCTGTGGAATGCCGAAACCGCGCAGCGCCCCCGCAGGGGTCAGGTTGGTATAGAGCGAATAGGAATCGATGGCGACATGGTCAATGTCGTAAGGCCCCGGTGCGGTAAAGCCGGATTTCTGCGTGATGCGCGGACCGATGTCGGCATAGGCGCCGCCGTTCCACCACACCTCGCATTCGCGGGCGGTGATTTTTCCGTCCTTGCTGACGCCGCTCTTGATGCGCAGCGTGGTCGCGTGCTTGGTCAGCGTATAGAACTGCTCTTCCATGCTCAGCGCGATTTTCACCGGACGTCCCGCAATCAGCGCCGCCGCTGCGGTCAATGCCTCGAGCTTGATGTAAAGCTTCGCACCAAAACCGCCGCCGAGATAAGGCACCTTCACCCGCACCCGGTTCTCCGGCCAGCCCAGCAGGCGTGCGATTTCGATGCGCACGAAAGACGGGCTTTGCGAAGCCGTGTGAATCACCAGCTGGTTCGGCGTCGGATCGGCCACCGTGACGAAAGGCTCCAGCGGCAGGTGCAGCACCTGCTGGGTGCGGAAGGTGTGCTCGAACACATGGTCGGCTTCGGCAAAGGCCTTTCGGGCATCGCCGCGGCGCAGGTGGAAATCCAGTGCGATGTTGGTGTCGCGCTTGTCCTTCAGGTGCTTGAGGTCGGGGAAGGTTCCCGCCGGCTTCAGCTTTTCGTGCACCACGGCCTTCGAGGTCATCGCCTCGACTTCGTCAAAAACCGCCGGCAGCTCCTCGTATTCGGCGACGATCAACTGCGCAGCAGCTTCGGCGACATGCGGATCGGCCGCGAGCACCAGCGCCACCGGTTCCCCGATGTAATGCACCTTGTCAATGGCGAGCACCGGCTGGTCGTGGAAAGCCGGGCCGTAATACGGTTCCGGTATCAGCCTGCGGATGTCCGCTGCGACATACACCGCATGGACACCGGACATGGCCTGCGCCGCCGAGACATCGACGGACAGAATGCGCGCATGTGCGGCAGTACTGCGGAAAATCTTTCCGTACAGCATGCCCGGCAGGCGCAGGTTATGCACGTATTCCGCCCTGCCGCTGACCTTGGCACGGCCCTCGACCCGGGGCAGCGACTGGCCAACCGAAGAAAATTCAGCCGCTGCGGAATTGGATTTACCCAGTGTGATTGCCACCGCCCTTGCCCCCGATCAGTTTTTAACGCCCAGCGCCTTGCGCACGGCACGTCCCGCGTAGACCCGCAGCAGTTCTTTCTTGTAGGCCGCCGAACCGTGGGCATCGCCGGCCAGTTCGACTTCAGCCGCAGCAGCCTCGCCGGCACGCTCCAGCACTGCATCATTGATGGCTGCGCCGCGCAACTCGGCCTCCGCTGCGGCGAGGCGCAGCGGCTTTTCGGTGGCGGCACTGACGACAACCCGCGCGTCCTCGATCACCTTGCCGTCAGTGCGCAACGAAACTGCGATGCCCAGCGTCGGCCAGTCATCCGCCGCGCGCGTGGTCAGCTTGATATAGGCCGCGAGCCGCCCGGCCTGCGCCGGCACGACGATTTCGCTGATCAGCTCATCCTTCGCCAGCGCGGTTTCGTAATACCCGGTGTACAGATCCGTCACCGCGATGCTGCGCGATGCGGAGACCGATGAAGTCACGACATGCGCATCCAGCGCCATCAGAACCGGCGGCAGATCCATGTGCGGATCACCGTGGGCGAGATGCCCGCCCAGCGTCGCGACATTGCGCACACGCACGTTGGACAGGGTGCGCAGCGTATCGACGATCACCGGCGCACGTTTTTTCACTGCGGCCGCGCGCCCCAGACTGCTCAGCGTTGTCAGCGCGCCGATGCGCAGGCTGCCGTCCGCCTCGCCCTTCACCTTCGCATAACGCGCCTCGATGCCGCGCAGGCTGATCAATTTCGTCGGCTGGAACACACCGGCCTTCATCATCAGCATCAGCGCGGTGCCGCCGCCGAATACGCGCACCGAGGGATCATCCGCGGCCAGCAGCTTCAGCGCCGATTTCAGGGTGCGCGGCTCGGCCAGCTCGAACGGGATCATGCCGCCTCCCGTGACGCGCCGAAGGCTGCGCCCAGATTTTTTGCAAACTGTTTTTCCATTTCCCTGGCCTTTGCTTTCAGCACCGGCTGCCCGATGCTGCCCAGCTTGCCGGTCAGCGCCGCATCAATTTCATACTGTATGGTGGTCTGCTCACCAGCGGCAATCAGCCGCGTCGCGGATGTTGCCGTCAGCCGGCCCACCAGCCCCATCGGCGCGCCCTCGATTTTTGCCGCAATCAGTTCCGGCGAGACTACATCGGTCAGTTCCACGGTGACCTTGAACTTGAAGGTCATATAGGCAACCTTGGTCTCCAGCACCGCGTCATAGCGCCGGTCGTCAAGCGCCGTCAGTTCGCTCACGCCATCGATGCAGGAGGAAAAAAAATGGATGTCCTGCAGCTTGCCGAATACCGCGTCCCGCGGCGCATTCACCGACATCTCCCCGCTGAATTTCATTATTGTCTGCCGCAACGAAAGCGGCCTACTCTAAAGGCAGCTTTGGTGAAAATCAATCAAAACAGCGCGAAAAAAAGATGGGGATAACACAAAAAAAATCCCCGGCGCCTTGCAGTGCCGGGGACTCTGTTTCACGAAATCAACGCGGGTCAGTCAGCGTAAACGCCGGCCTTCTTGATGATCGGCCCCCACTTCTCGATTTCAGCCTTGAGGTGTTTCGCCAGCGACTCCGGCGTCGCGCGATCCGGAGTGACCGCATCGGCGCCCAGTTTCGCCAGCGACTCCCTGAACTGCGGATCCTTGACTGCCGCGAGCAGCGTTGCATTGAGTTTGTCGAGCACGGGTTTCAGGGTGCCTTTCGCGGCATAAAGCCCGTGCCATACGGCGACTTCAAAGTCCTTCAACCCCTGTTCATGCAGGGTCGGTATGAATTGCAGTGACGGAATGCGCTTTTTCGAAGTCACGCCAAACACCTTGACGCGACCGGCCTGGATGGCACCGGTGGTGTTGGTCGTCTGGTCGCACATCAGGTCCACCTGGTTTCCCATCAGCGCCGCCATTGCCGGACCGGTGCCCTGGTAGGGGATGGTCTGGATGTTGGCTTCGATGCGCGACATGAACAGCAGCCCGCACAGATGCGATGCCGCGCCGAGCCCGGCATTGCCCATGTTCAGCTTGTCCTTGTTGGCCTTCACATAATTCACGAAGTCCTTGTAGTTGTCCGGCGGCAGTCCGGTGCGCGCAATCAGGGTCATCGGCACATCGGCAACCTGCCCGATGTATTCAAAGTCGGTCAACGGATTGAACGGCAGCTTGCGGTACAGGGCCGGCGCCGTGGACATGCCTATGTGTGCGATCAGAATCTGGTAACCGTCGGGTTTGGATTTGGCGACCACGTTTGCAGCCAGTGTGCCGCCGGCGCCGGCGCGGTTCTCGACGATCACCTGCTGCTTCAGAGTTTTGGTCATGTGCTGCGCGAGGTTGCGCGCCAGTGTGTCTGTCGGTCCGCCTGCAGCAAACGGTACGATCAGCGAGACCGGCCGGCTGGGATAGTCCTGCGCCATGGCCAAACCCGTCACCAGCATTGCGATGATGCCTGTCATCAATCGTAACACTTTGATTCTCCTGATAAATTTATTAATAAAATTGGAATGACGGCATTAGTGTAGCGCGATTGGAACCCGCGCGAACTCAGCGCGAACGCCCCGGTGCCGCGCGACGGTTGTCGGAACGGAAACCGGCGCGCGCCGGTGGCGCCCCGCGACGTGCGCCAGGTGGCGGACGCCGTCCGGTCCGCTTGGGACTGTCGTTCATGCGCAGCGGATTTTTCGCCTCGAAACCGGGCTCGGACCAGCGTTCGATGGCGCGCCCGATGTAGCGTTCGATCTGTTTCAGCTGGCGCACGTCTTCCGAAGACGCGAAGGAAATGGCGGTACCGCTGGCGCCGGCGCGGCCGGTGCGGCCGATGCGGTGCACATAATCTTCGGCCACTTTCGGCAGGTCGTAATTGATGACATGCGAAATGCTGGCCACGTCGATGCCGCGCGCGGCAACGTCGGTGGCCACCAGCACCCGCACCGCACCGCTGCGCAGGCGCGCCAGCGTGCGGTTGCGCTGCGACTGGTTCATGTTGCCGTGGAGCGCCGCTGCCTCATGACCGCCGTGGAACAGTTTCGTCGCCAGGCGATCTGCGCCATGCTTGGTCGCCGTGAACACGATGACCTGCGACTGGCCTTCCTGGCTCAGCACATGCTCGAGCAGTCGGTGCTTGTGGCTGCCATCATCGACGTAATGCAGGCGCTGCGTGATGTTTTCGTGATTCTCCTTCGGCGCCGAAACTTCAATGCGCTGCGGTTCGCGCAGCAGTTCGCGCGCGAGTTTGGCAATGTTGCCGTCCAGCGTCGCCGAGAACAGAAGCGTCTGGCGACCGGCCGGGGTTTTGGCGGCAATGCGCTTGACCGGTTCGATGAAGCCCATGTCGAGCATGCGGTCGGCTTCATCGAGGATCAGCATTTCAAGGCGGGAAAAATCCACTTTGCCCTGATCGATGAAATCGATCAGGCGGCCCGGCGTTGCCACCAGCACATCCAGCGATTGCTCGAGCATGCGGCGCTGCTTGGGATAGGGCATGCCGCCGAGCACGGTGCCGGTGCGCATGTGGCGCATGAACTTGCAGTACTTGTCGACGGCGGAAGTCACCTGCACGGCGAGTTCGCGCGTCGGCGTCAACACCAGAACGCGCGGGCCGCGGCCATGTTTGACCGGGGCCATCGACAGGCGCTGCAGGGCCGGCAGCACAAAAGCCGCGGTCTTGCCGGTGCCGGTCGGGGCGGAAACCATCAGGTCGAATCCGGTCAGCGCGACGGGAATCGATTTCGCCTGCACGGGTGTCGGTTCGGTATAACCCGCGGCGGCCAGGGCCTGCACAAGGGCGGGATTCAGATTCAATGAAGCAAAAGACATGAGTGTACTTTCAATCAGCAGAACCACTGAAAAACGGCAAGCCCGGTCACAGGGCAGCAAGCTCTGTGGCCGAAAATGCTTTTTCAGCTGTAAACAACAAAACGCGCAGGAAAAGCCACTGCTGCTCAGGCGAGCCTGCGACTTCAAGTCGCGGCTGCGGCCACCGGCGCACGGGTATCGTCGCTAACCGTGGCGGAAGCAGCTATTCAGAGAAGGGAGCTGAAAACGAAGGGGTCAGGGACAGATGCATCTTGCGGCGCACAACAACAAAATCACGACCACAAGGTGCGCGCACTATACCCGCAAGTATCGGAAATAGCGAGGTTTTTCCCGAAGGCCCAGAGGAAAACCAGCACTTTGCTTGCTCGCCGGAACTTGGAAAAGTCAAAAAATTCAAGGTAATAGCGTGAGGCGCATGCTACAATCCGCCCCTTTTTTCAAGGCCCCATCCCGTGTCCGCCACCGAGCAACGCCCGCTACGCAACATTGCCATCATCGCCCACGTCGATCACGGCAAAACCACACTGGTCGACAAGCTGCTGCGCCAGTCCGGCACTTTTGCCGCACACGAACAGGTTGCCGAGCGCGTCATGGACTCAAACGACCTTGAACGCGAGCGCGGCATCACCATTCTTGCCAAGAACTGCGCGGTGACCTGGAACGGCACGCTGATCAACATCGTCGACACGCCCGGTCACGCGGATTTCGGCGGTGAAGTCGAGCGCGTGCTGTCGATGGTTGATGGCGTGCTGCTGCTGGTCGATGCCGTCGAAGGCCCGATGCCGCAGACGCGCTTTGTCACCCGCAAGGCGCTGGCCCTGGGCCTCAAGCCCATCGTCGTGGTCAACAAGATCGACCGCCCCGGCGCCCGCGCCGACTGGGTGGTGAACCAGACCTTCGACCTCTTCGACAAACTCGGCGCCACTGAGGCGCAGCTCGATTTCCCGGTGGTCTATGCCTCGGCATTGAACGGCTTCGCCGGCAATGAGCCGGACGTGCGCGCCGGCACGCTGGAGCCCCTGTTCGAAGCCATTCTCAAGTATGTGCCGATGCGCGAGGATGATCCCGACGGCGCGCTGCAGCTGCAGATCTGCTCGCTCGATTATTCCAGCTATGTCGGCCGCATCGGCATCGGCCGCATCAACCGCGGCCGCGTGCGTCCCGGACAGCAGGTCGCCGTGATGAAGGGTCCTGACTCCACACCGGTGATGGCCAAGGTCAACCAGGTCCTGGGTTTCCGCGGACTGGAACGCGTACAGGTCACAGAAGCACAGGCCGGCGATATCGTGCTGATCAACGGCGTCGACGAAGTCGGCATCGGCGTCACGCTGACCGACCCGGAAAAACCGGAAGCGCTGCCGATGCTGAAAGTCGATGAACCGACGCTGACCATGAATTTCCAGGTCAACACCTCCCCGCTCGCCGGCCGCGAAGGCAAATTCGTCACCAGCCGCCAGCTGCGCGAACGCCTGCAGCGCGAAATCATGAGCAACGTCGCGCTGAAGGTTGTCGAGACCGATGACGCCGATGTGTTTGAAGTTTCGGGCCGCGGTGAATTGCACCTGACCATCCTGCTCGAAAACATGCGCCGCGAAGGTTACGAACTCGCGGTATCCAGGCCGCGCGTGGTGATCCGAGAAGTCGGCGGTGTCAGGCAGGAACCTTACGAAATGCTCACGGTGGATGTCGACGAAGCCAACCAGGGCGCGGTGATGGAGGCCCTCGGCACGCGCCGCGGCGACCTGCAGGACATGCAGCCCGACGGCAAGGGCCGGGTGCGCCTTGATTACCGCATCCCGGCGCGCGGCCTGATCGGCTTCCAGTCCGACTTCCTGACCATGACGCGCGGCACCGGCATCATGAGCCATGTGTTTGACGATTACGGCCCGATGAAGCCCGACATGGAAGAGCGTCGCAACGGCGTGCTGATCTCCGCAGAAGACGGCACCGCGGTGGCTTACGCCCTGTGGAAACTGCAGGAACGCGGCCGCATGTTCGTCAGCCCCGGCGACCCGCTGTACGAGGGCATCGTCATCGGCATCCACAGCCGCGACAATGACCTGGTGGTCAATCCGATCAAGGGCAAGCAGCTGACCAACGTGCGCGCCTCCGGCACCGATGAAGCCGTGCGCCTGGTGCCGCCGATCCAGGTCACCCTGGAGTCAGCCATCGAATTCATCGCTGACGACGAGCTTGTCGAAATCACGCCGAAGTCGATCCGCATCCGCAAGCGCCACCTGAAGGAACACGAGCGCAAAAAAGCGAACCGTTCGGATCAGGCCACCGCCGCCTGAAGTCATGGGCAGTCCGGCTCCGGCTGAAGATACGCCGTACGGCCTGCTTGGCGGCGACACCGGCGTGCGCCGCCTGGTCGACCGTTTCTACGACCTGATGGACGCGGTGCCGGAATACCACGGCATCCGCAAACTGCATCCGCAGGATCTTTCCGGATCGCGCGAAAAGCTGCACCTCTTCCTCTCCGGCTGGCTCGGCGGACCACCGCTCTATGTCGAAAAATTCGGCCACCCGATGCTGCGTGCACGGCACCTGCCCTTTGCCATCGGGATCGCCGAACGCGACGCCTGGCTTGCCTGCATGCTGCAGGCCATGGAAGATACGGGGGTGGCCGAACCATTGCGCGAAGCGCTGCTGAAAGCCTTTTACGGCACCGCGGACTGGATGCGCAACCGGGAAGGCTGAAACCCCGCGCAACGGCCCTCGCCTGCGCGCCTTTCCGGACAACAAGGCACCGCTCCGCCCCCCCCTGATTCGCAATGATGCTCCGCCGTAACGCCTGCCGCATTGCCGCCTGGCTGATCCTGTCCGGATGGCTGTGCGCGGGCATTGCCCAGGAAACGGGATTCAGCTGGCGTGTTGAACTGGATACGCCCGAAACGGTGCAGCCCCTGCTGGAACAGTATCTCGACATCTACCGCTATCGCGGACGCGAGGAAGTGGACAGCGCACTGCTCGACCGGCTGGTGGCGCGCACCCCCCCGGATGTCAGGCAGCTGCTCGCAACCGCAGGCTATTTTTCACCGCGGGTGGAGGTCACGCGCGACGCATCCGGAAACAGGAACGTGGTGCGGCTCAAGGTGACTCCGGGACAGCAGGCCACGGTGAGCAGGGCTGACATCAGGATCAGCGGCGCCATCGCCGGGAATCCCGCAGAAAGTGCACGCCGCCGGAAAATCATCGAGGGGTGGAAATTGCCGGTCGGCACGGCATTCCGCCAGTCGGCCTGGGACAACGCCAAGGAGTCCCTGCTGCGGGAGCTGCAGTTTGACGGCTATCCGGCGGCACGCATTGCCGACAGTGAAGCTGCGGTTGATGCGGAAACAAATCAAGTCTCGGTTTCGGTCGGCGTCGACAGCGGTCCGTTGTTCCTTTTTGGCGCACCGGAAATAAGCGGGCTGAAACGTTACCCGAAAAGCATCGTCGAAAACCTGAACCGGATCAAACCCGGCGAGCGTTACAGTTATGACGAGGCACTGAAATACCAGACCGCCCTGCAGGCCAGCGGCTACTTCCAGTCCGCATCGGTCACGGTGGAACCCGATCCCGTGAACGCGGCCGCGGCCCCGCTGCGCGTGAACATCGTTGAATATCCGGCCATGAAGGTTGATCTCGGCGTGGGTTACAGCACCGACGCCTACTTTCGCAGCGAGGCCACGTTCACCCACAACAGCACGCTGCGGCCCGGCTGGCAAAGCCTCGCCCGCCTGCGCCTCGACTCGATCGAACAGCTGATCGAAGGGTATCTGGCCTTCCTTCCCGAAGCCAGCGGCTGGCGCAACCGTATCGGCGTCGAAGCAAAACGCAGCGACATCGAAAACCAGATCACCCGCGGCACGGGCATTACCGCACGCCGCACCTGGCACACGCCGGAAAAGGAGCTCGACTGGAGCCTCAAGTACCAGATCGAGGAGCAATCGATTACCGCCGGACCTGTCGACCACCTTGAAGCCCTTACGCTCAACTTCTCATGGACACGGCGCAAGGTGGATGATCTGCTGCGCCCGAAACGGGGCTACATGCTCAACCTGCAGCTCGGCGGAGCCTCTGCCGAATTGCTGTCAACACGGTCTTTCACCCGCAGCTACGCACGCGGCCTCTACATCGCTCCGTTCAACAGCGCCAACCGCGTACACCTGCGCAGCGAACTCGGCGCCGTCTGGGCCGATGCCCGCGACGGCATTCCCAGCGAATTCCTGTTCCGCACCGGCGGCGACCAGTCGGTGCGCGGCTATGACTATCAGTCACTCGGCGTCAGGCAGGGCACCGCGATTGTCGGCGGGCGCTTCCTGGGCACCGCCACCGTCGAATACCAGCACGACTTCACCGCCGAATGGGGCGGTGCGCTGTTTGTCGACGCCGGCAATGCCGCCGACAGCCCGGGCAAACTGCAGCCGGTCTACGGTTATGGCGCCGGCGTGCGCTGGATCACTCCGGCGGGATCCATCAATCTGGATCTCGCCCGCGCGCAGGAAACCGGCAAGCTGCGGCTGCACTTCACCCTGGGCGTGAGGTTCTGACATGACCGAGCGCACAACAATGCTCCGCATGGCAAAACGCCCGGCGGTGGCTGTCGCGCTGATGACAGTCCTCCTGCTGACCGCAGCCTGCCTCTGGCTCAGCAGCGGGCAGGCCCTGCAATGGCTCACGCAGCAGGCGAGCAGCGCCAGCGGCGGCAATCTGGCCATCGAAAGCGCAACAGGCTCACTGGCCCGCGACATCCGCGTTGAACGTTTGCGCTACACCGGGGACGGTTTCCTGCTGGAAGCAGAGGACATCACACTGCGCTGGCAGCCACTGGCCCTGCTGCTCGGTGAAATCCGCTTCAGTCGATTGGCGGCAGGGCGGATTCGTTACACCGGCACCGGCGATGCGCCCGCGACCATGCCCGCGGAGCTCGGATTGCCCTTCAGACTCGCATTGCCGGCCGTTGAGATTGCGCACCTGGAGGTGAACAGCCTGCCGGTCATCAGGCAAGTGAACCTGCAGTATTTCGGCGGAAAAAAATCACACGAAATCAACCTGGCCGGATTGCGGGCAGCCGGCTGGAATCTCGGCGGCGAGATGCGAACTTCCGCACAGCCCCCGTTCGCCACAACGGGAACACTGCGGGCGCGGGGCGCAGTCAACAACATGGCGGCAGCGATCACAGCCGGCATCAACGGCACCCTTGGACAGCTGCAAACCGATGCCGTGGTCGAGAGCAAAGGCGGCAGCGCGAAAATCAGCGCGGCATGGCGACCTTACGCGGCACAGCCGCTGGATAAGCTGATGCTGCGGGCTGAACAGCTGGATCTTGGCGCATGGCACGCTGGGTTGCCACACACCCGGATTGACGTACAGGCCGATGCAGGTCCCTCCGCAGACCATGCATTGCGCGGCACACTGCAAGCACTGAACACCGCCGCCGGCAGCTTCGAAACCGGAAAACTGCCCTTGAAAGAAGCCACGCTGGCCTTCAGCGGCAGGGACCGGCATTGGCAGCTCTCGGGAATCGATCTGCGGCTGCCCGGCGGCGGCCAGGTCCACGGCGACGGCGTCGTCGGCAACGATTCCACCCGGGTCGATCTCAGCCTCAAGGACGTCGATCCATCACAACTGCACGGCCGGCTGCGATCCATGAAAATCGGCGGCCCCGTCACCCTCAGCGGCGATACGAGCCGGCAAACGCTCCTGGCCAGTCTGCAAAGCACGGCTTTGCGCGCCGGGATCAGTCTGCGCCATGAGGGCGGAAAACTGTTCATTGATCAAGCGCAGCTGCGCGCGCTTCATGGAAAAAACGGGGGGAATCTCGACTTTTCAGGGCAAGTTGCACTGAACCCGCCGGAGGAATTTTCGTTTACCGGGAAAATCTCCAACCTTGACCCCTCGCAGTTCCTGCAGTCAGCGCGGGGAACGCTCAACGGCAACATCAACGCCACGGGCCGACTGCAGCCTTCGTGGCAGGCGCAAATACAGCTGTCGGTGAATAACAGCATGTTGCGGGGCGCGCCGTTCAGTGCCAGCGCCCGATTCTCCAGCACGGCGGCACGGCCCTTCGCCGGCGAAGCCGATGCCGGGATCGGCCCCAACCGCGTCACTGTCAGCGGAAATTATGGCCAACCGCAAGACCGGCTGCTGTGGACCATCGCCGCGCCTGACCTGGGCGCGATCGATTCTGCACTGGCCGGCGCCGTCAGGGGTCGGGGCTCACTCGCCGGCACCGTGGACGCGCCGGTTGTCGAACTCAGTCTTGCAGCAGAGCGGCTCGCAGCCCGGGGCTATGGCGTCGCCAGACTTGAGCTGCAAGGCAACATCGCCCCCGGCTCCGACGGTGCGCTGCGCGTCAAGGCCTCCGCCTCCGGCGCAAAAACGCCATTCGGAGATTTTTCGAACCTGGAATTCAGCAGCGACGGCTCGCGCTCGCGACATGTCATCCATGCAACGCTGCGCGGCAAAGAACTGGATGCCGGCCTTCGCGCCATTGGCGGCCTCGATCCCCGATGGCGATGGGCCGGAACACTGGAACAACTCGAAGCGCGCGGCGCATGGCCGCTGCGCCTGACTGCGCCGGCCAACATTGCGTTCGGACCCGGCCTGCTTACGCTGGAACAACTGCATGCCACTACCCTGGATGGTGAATTCGGACCAGTCACGATCCGTGCCGACCGGGGCAAGATCACGACCACAGGCACTTTCCGCGGCATTGCCGCAGCCCGGCTGCTGCCGCGCAATCCCGCCCTTGATGCCCGCAGCCTGCGCCTTGGCGGACGCTGGAACCTGGTGCTGGGCGACACTTTCTCCGGATCGGCGGAAGTGCGCCGCGAACAGGGCGATCTCGCACTCACCAGCGGCGAAACCATCGCTGCCGGGCTCCGCACACTCGCGTTAAACCTGAGCGCAACGGACAACAACGTCGAAATGTCCTTCAATATGGACAGTGGCAACATCGGCGCCGCCTCCGCCCGCATCAGCAGCCGGGTGGCGAAACGCGACGGACAATGGCTGTTGCCGGGTGATGCCGCCCTTGCGGGCAATGCTGCGGCAGACATGCGTTCTCTGGCCTGGCTGCGCCTGCTGATGCCGGAACTTGATCGCGTTTCCGGCAGCCTCAAAGGCGAGGCGACGCTCAGCGGAAGCGTCGCCTCGCCCCGCTTCTCAGGCACATTGAACGGTGACGGCATCGCCCTGCGCGCACTCGAGCCCGGCGTTGACCTGCGCAACGGCCGGTTGCGCGCCGCACTCGAGGGCAATCAGCTCCGGCTGGACGAATTCCGCATTGATGCCGGCAAAGGCCAGATCACCGCGGCGGGCAGCGCGGACATCACCGGCGGCCTGCGCCGGCTCGACATCACGGCGGAGGCCGAGCGCGCGCAGATCATCGCCAGCCCGCAACTGTCAGTCATCATCAGCGGCAAGGGTCGCGCAGGCTTCAGTGATCTGCGGCTCGCGCTCGAAGGGGATTTCAGGGTTGACGAAGGCAGCTACGATCTCGGCGGCGGCCGCAAACCCGCATTGGGCAATGACGTCGTGATCAAAACCGCCAGCAACGGCGAAAAACTCCAACCCTCCCCTCTGCGCATTGACCTCAATGTCGGCATCGATCTCAACAACCGGTTCACGATCCGGGGATACGGTCTGGACGCGCTGCTGGGCGGCGCTGTCCGCGTGGCGACGCGCAAGGATGATCTGGCCGCGACCGGCACCGTGCGCACGGTACGCGGCAAATACCTGGCGTTCGGACAGCCGCTGGACATCGAGCGTGGCGCGCTGCTGTTCTCCGGGCCGCTGACCAATCCGGGGATCGACCTGCGCGCGGTGCGCAAGATTCAGACCGTGGAAGTCGGCGTCGAAGTCATCGGATCGCTGCAGCGCCCCGTGGTGAAGCTGGTTTCCACCCCGGACATGCCGGACTCCGACCGCCTGTCCTGGCTCGCCCTCGGCCGCGATCCGCAGACCGCCAGCGGGAAAGAACTGGCCATGCTTCAGGCCGCGGCATTGAGCATGGCAGGCAGCGGCGACACCCCTTTGCAGCGCCGGATCGCGGGGGAACTGGGGCTGGATGAAATCGGGCTCACGCAAGGCAGTGACGGCAGCCACGGCGCCCTGGCCCTGGGCAAACAAATCACCTCGAAGATCACCATCCGCCTCGAGCAGACCCTGGGCGGAACCGCCGGCAGCTTGCTGCGCATCGACTACCTGCTGTCCGACCGCTGGCGCCTGCGCGGCACCACCGGTGCCGAAAATGCCGGAGACATCCTGTTCAGCCTGCGTTTCGATTGAGTCCCAGAACGCCCCCCGGCGCCCTGCACGGGGAAATATGAGACGGGGATTCCACATATACAAGCGTCATCAAGTTCCATAAAATGAGCCACCACATACCAAAATCGATCGGAGGAGATCATGTTGGAGAAAAACCGGAAATTGCTGGCAATCGGAGTCATGGGACTGGCTGTAGCCGCCGTTACCACGGCGGCCTCGGCGCAAAACTGGCCAAACCGGCCGATACGCATCATCAATCCCTTTCCCGCGGGTGGCGGCACTGACGCATTTGCCCGGCCACTGGCAGCCGTGCTACCCAATGACCTCGGCCAGCAGGTGCTGATCGAGAACCTCGGCGGCGCCGGGGGCACGCTGGGCGCAGGCACCGCTTCGCGCGCCGCGGGCGACGGCTACACCTGGTTCATGGGCGCCGTGCATCACACCATTGCCGAAACGCTTTACCGCAAGCTGAGTTACAGCCTGGAGCGGGATTTTGTTCCGGTCACCCTCGCCGCCTCGGTGCCCAGTGCAGTGGTGGTGCATCCCTCAGTACCGGCAAAGACCATCAAGGAACTGATCGCGCTCGACAAGCGCGCGCCGGGACAGATCAATTATGGATCCGCCGGTTATGGCACCACCCATCACATGAACGGCGAGCTGTTCAACCTGAAAACCGGCACCAAACTCGCCCACGTCCCGTACAAGGGCGCAGGTCCGCTGACCCCTGCGCTGCTGTCCGGCGAAGTCGCGATGGCTTTTGACGGCATGGGCACTGCGGGACCGAACGTGAAGTCCGGCAGGCTGCGCGCGCTGGCGGTCACCACCGCAAAACGTTCGGAGCTCCTGCCGGATGTCCCCACGCTGCAGGAATCCGGCGTAGACATCAACGTCACCACCTGGTACGCGCTGTGGGGCATCAAGGGCACGCCGCAGCCCATCGTTGACCGCATGTACCAGGCGACATCCAAGGCCATGGCGCTGCCCCAGTTGAAGAAAGTCTGGGATTCGCTGGGCGCCACGGCAGGCGGCCAGCCTCCGGCCGAATTCGGCAAATTTGTCCATGCCGAAATCGAGACCTGGGGCAAAGTAGTGAAAGCATCGGGTGCCAAAGTCGACAACTGATGCCGTCATCACCCGACCGGAGGCGGGCATGTTCGCCCGCCTCTGGCACGGGCTCGCCGAGCGCGGCCGCACGCTGCGTGAACGGCGCATCCAGCAATGGCTGACCAAGGCGGCGGAAACACTGCGTTCGGAACTGGGCGAAGCCTCCGGTGCCGCGCTGGCACGACGCATCCTCGAACGTTACGCAGCACTGCCGCCGCAGGGCAAGCTGGATTTCCTGCACACGCTGGCGACGCGCTTTTCCGTCAATACCGCGCGGCTGGAGGCTGCCATCCGCGATTACACGGCCCACCCCGGCCCGGCAACCGCAAGGCAGCTGCACAGCGCTGCGGAATCGCAGCGCCAGGAAGTGCTGCGCCGCCTCAATTTTGCGCCCAGCGGCACCGCCGCGCTGCTGCGCATGCGGGAAGACGTGCTTGGCCTGCTGCCACAGCATCCCGAACTCGAGGAAATCGATGCGGATTTCGAACACCTGTTCCACTCCTGGTTCAACCGCGGCTTTCTGCAGCTGCGGCCGATCGACTGGCACACGCCGGCGGTGGTCCTCGAAAAAATCATCCGTTATGAGGCAGTGCACGAAATTTCCGGATGGAGCGACCTGCGGCGGCGCCTGGATCCGCCGGACCGCAAGTGTTTTGCATTCTTCCATCCGACACTGGCGGACGATCCGCTGATTTTTGTCGAAGTTGCGCTGACCGAGGACATCCCGGACGCCATCGCACCACTGCTTGCCGACGGGCGGCCGCCGCTCAACATCAAGGCGGCGCGTACCGCCGTGTTCTACTCGATTTCGAATTGCCAGAAGGCACTGAAGGGCGTTTCCTTCGGCAACTTCCTGATCAAGCAGGTGGCCGCCGACCTGAAACGCAATTTTCCGCAGTTGCGCAATTTCGTCACGCTGTCACCGGTGCCGGGCTTTGCATCCTGGCTCAAACGCAACCATCCCGATGCCGCGGAGCACCAGATGCTGGCACAGCCGGGCTGGCATGCCGATCCCGCCGCCGTGGCTGCATTGCGCCCGCGGCTGCAACCGTTGCTCGCGACTTACCTGTTCGAAGCCAAAAATGCCGCCGGCCGCCCGGCCGATCCGGTCGCCCGCTTCCACCTCGGCAACGGCGCCTGCATCGAACACGTGCGCTGGCTGGGGGATGTTTCGGAAAAGGGATTGCGCAACGGCGCCGGCTTCATGGTCAACTACCTTTACGACCTCGACAACATCGAGGCCAACCATGAGGCGCATGTGAATCACGGCACCATTTTTGCGTCGCGCCAGGTGCGCGCGCTGCGCCCTGAAAGAAGTCCCCTTGGGGGGCGCCCTGAAAGAAGCCCCCTTGGAGGCCGCCCTGCGGGAAGTTCTTCCGGGGGGAGCCCCGAAAAAAACAACCGCAGCTGATCAGCCGCGGTTTACACAGCTGCCGGCAACGGCCTGGTCATCCGTCCCGCCTCAACGCTTGTCGCCCAACAGGGTATGGCGGCATTTGCGCGCACCGCAATGACAGGGATGCTCGCGCTTCTGCTTGGCGGTGTGCCGCTCTTCCAGCACCAGGTTGTAGTCGTATGACAGCTCCTGACCCGGCTTGATGGCGCGGATCGCGTCGATGAACACCCTGCCTTCTTCCTCGTTGGCTTCGCAGTTCGGTGCGCAGGAATGGTTGATCCAGCGTGCCGGCCCGCCGCGTTTCGTCGCGTCGATCACCACCTTGTCGTTGGCGGCAAACAGCATGGTGTGCGAACTGCCGTCATGCAGTTCGCCGTAAAGTCGGTCCGCTTTGGCATGCGACATGCGTTCGCCGGTGTATTCAAGGATGCGCGCGCCCTTGGCAATGGCTGTCACGGCAAACACGCCGCGGCCGTGAATCGGCGAATTGCGCACCGCGACGCGCGGCGCCTTCGCCTTCACCGCCTTCTTTTTGGCGGCCTTTTTAACAACTCCGGCTTTTTTATCCAAACTATTGTTTTTAAATGATTTTTTTGCATTCCTGCGGGTGCGGCCTGGGGCTTTCTTTTGCTGGGTCATCGTTTGCGGGGAACCTGTGTGGTGATTTCAGTTTGCAGAAAGGTGAAGTCGCAGCCCTCATCGGCCTGCGTGATCTGGTCCATGAACAGTTTGCGGTAACCGCGCTTGTCATCCCTGCGCGCCGGCGGCGCCTTCCAGTGTTTGCGCCGCGCCGCGAGTTCGGCATCGCTGACCAGGAGCTCAAGCCGGCGTGCCGGCACATCAAGCCGGATACGGTCGCCGTTCTGCACCAGCGCCAGCGCCCCGCCCATGGCGGATTCCGGCGTGACATGCAGCACGATCGCGCCAAACGCGGTGCCGCTCATCCGCGCATCGGAAATCCGCACCATGTCCTTGACGCCTTTGGCCGCGAGTTTTTTCGGAATCGGCAGATAACCGGCCTCCGGCATGCCCGGCGCCCCCTTCGGTCCGGCATTCTTCAGTACCAATATGTCATTCGCGTTAACGTCCAGTTTCGGATCATCAACCCGGTTTGCCATGTCCTGCAGCGATTCAAACACCACCGCACGGCCTTCATGGCGCACCAGTTTCGGATCCATCGCCGCCTGCTTGATGATGGCGCCACCCGGGGCCAGGTTGCCGCGCAGCACCGCGATGCTGCCCCCGGCAAACACCGGGTCCTTGAATTTGCGCACGACCTGCTGATCCCAGGCCGGCGGCGCGGCGGCCAGATCTTCGCCCAGCGTTTTACCGGTGACTGTCAGCGCCTTCAGGTTCAGCTGGTGTTTCAGTTCACGCAGGATGACTGCGAGGCCACCGGCCTTGTAGAGATCCTCCATATAGCCCTGCCCGGTCGGCTTGAGATCCACCAGCACCGGCGTTTCACGGCCCATTTTGTCGAAGGCATCCAGATCCAGCTTGATCCCGAGGCGCCCCGCCATCGCCGCCAGATGCACGATGGCATTGGTTGAACCGCCCACCGCAAACAGCACGCGCAGCGCGTTTTCAAATGCCTCCACCGTCATGATTTTTTCGGGCGTCAGCTTTTCCTTCGCCATCGCCACGGCGCGTGCGCCGCTGGCTTCCGCCTGGCGCAGGCGGTCGGCCATCACCGCCGGAACACAGGAACCCCCCGGGAGCATCATCCCCATGGCTTCGGTGCACAGCGCCATCGTGCTCGCGGTGCCCATCACCATGCAGGTGCCGGCCGAGGGCGCCAGCTTGTTGTTGATCTCGCCGATTTCCTGCTCCGAAATCTCGGTTGCGCGGTACTTGCCCCAGAAGCGGCGGCAATCGGTGCAGGCGCCGAGGCGCTCGCCCTTGTGATCGCCGGTGATCATCGGTCCGGTCACCAGCATGATCGACGGGATGTTGGCGCTGGCCGCGCCCATCAGCAGCGCCGGCACCGTCTTGTCGCAGCCGCCG
>CAZSIR010000009.1:0-37243 GCA_964606765.1 uncultured Bordetella sp.
AATGGCCGCGCCGCCGATGGCGTGCCCCTTCAATCCGCAGGCTTCGATCAGGCGCGCGGCGTGGTCCTGCGGCGGATTGCGGAACACCGAACCGGCATTGGGCTGACCCAGCGGCTGTGACGCAATCCGCTGCGACAGCAGCGATTTGATCTTCCCGCGCGACTCCTGCCCATCGCCACGGGGCAGCCGGAAAGTGGCTGAAACAAACCATTCCTCGGCATCGGCATGCCTGCGTGTATTGCAGCCCGGAACACTCGACAGTTGCCGGCAGCGCCGCTCGACACTGCGATAGCCGACCGTGTAGTGGCCGGGCGTACGCACGCGCAGCATTCCGGCGCGATCTATGGTTTCGACCTGCGCCACGAGGTCCCAGGTTTCGCCGCCGTAACAACCCGCATTCATCGCAACCGCGCCGCCGACGGTGCCTGGAATGCCGGCAAGGAATTCCGCGCCTGCCAGATTGTTCATGGCGGCCAGGCGCGCCACCTTCGGACTTGCAACGCCGGCCTGCGCCATGATTTCGCCCCCCAAGGGCGGGCTGGACGATACGCGCACTTCGCGCAAGGCCCAATGCGTGAAGATCACGGTGCCGGCAAACCCGGCATCGCGCACCAGAAGGTTGCTGCCCAGTCCCGCCATCAACACCGGCTCGCCATCGGGCAACCCGCGCAAAAACAGCGCCATGTCGTCAAGATCGGCAGGGGCATACGTGCAGCGCGCACGACCGCCCGCCCGCCAGCTGACATGGCGTGCCATGGGCTCATCGCGGCACAAGGTGCCGCGCAAACCCTTTTTCCCGATCTGTTCCTGCTCGCTCATGTTCATGTCGTCACTTCGCTCAAGCTCGGCGTCCCGACTCACGCGCTTTTCCTTCCGCTTTCATGTTCCTTTGCCAGATTCGCCGCGACCGTACCGATGGACCCCGCCCCCATCGCCAGCACCACATCCCCGTCACGCGCGGCGGCGGAAATCGCCGCCGGCAGATCCGCCACCTGTTCGACAAACACGGGCTCCACCTTGCCCAGCACACGCACGGCGCGCACCAGGGCGCGGCCATCGGCAGCGACAATGGGCGCCTCGCCGGCCGGGTAAACTTCCGTCAACAGCAACGCATCGACGCCGGACAGCACACGGGCAAAATCCTCAAAACAGTCACGGGTTCTCGTGTAACGGTGCGGCTGGAATGCCAGCACCAGGCGGCGTCCGGGAAACGCGCCGCGGGCCGCGGCGATGGTCGCCGCCATTTCCACCGGATGGTGGCCGTAGTCATCGATCAGCTCGAACGCACCGCCGCCGGACAGACGCACCGCGCCGTAGCGCTGGAAGCGGCGGCCCACGCCCTTGAATTCGGACAGGGCCTTGACGATTTTTTCATCCGTGACGCCGACTTCCATGCCGACCGCGATTGCTGCCAGCGCATTCTGCACGTTGTGCATTCCCGGCAAATTCAACGAGATGTCGAGATCGGGCAGCCGCCGGCCGTTGCTGCGCAGCACCCGGAAAAGCATGCGGCCGCCTTGCGCAGTCACAGCCGTTGCCCGTATCTGCGCGCCCTCGGCCAGTCCGTAAGTCACCACGGTCTTGGTCAGCCTCGGCATGACTGCGCGGACATTGACGTCGTCATTGCACAGCACTGCGACGCCGTAAAACGGCAGGCGCTCGACAAAATCGATGAACGCCTGCTTGAGCTTGTCCAGCGAGTGATCGTAAGTCTCCATGTGGTCGGCATCAATGTTGGTGACCACGGAAATCACCGGCTGCAGGTGCAGAAATGAAGCATCGGATTCATCGGCTTCGGCAACGATGAATTCGCCGGCGCCGAGCCGGGCATGCGCACCGGCGCTCTCCAGGCGGCCGCCGATCACGAAGGTCGGATCCAGCCCGCCTTCGGCGAGCACGCTCGCGGCCAGGCTGGTGGTGGTGGTCTTGCCGTGTGTGCCGGCAACGGCAATGCCCTGTTTAAGGCGCATCAGTTCCGCCAGCATCAACGCCCGCGGCACCACCGGCACATGGCGTGCACGCGCCGCCACCACTTCCGGATTGTCGGCTTTGACCGCGCTGGAAATCACCACGACATCAGCAGCGGACACATTTGCCGCTGTGTGGCCGATATTGACCTGTGCGCCGAGCCCGACCAAGCGGCGCGTGGCGTTGCTTTCGCTGAGGTCGGAACCGCTGACCGCATAACCCAGGTTCAACAGCACCTCGGCGATGCCGCTCATGCCAGCCCCGCCGATACCGACAAAATGCACCTGTCGCACTTTATGTCTCATGCCGGTGCGAGCTCCGTGCAGAATTCGGCCACTTTCTGAGCAGCATCCGGCTTACCCACAGCCCGCGCGGCGCGCGCCATTTCCAGCAATTTGCTCCGCGTCAGTCCGCGCAGCGTTTCTGCCAATGACTGCGGGGTCAGCGCTCCCTGCGGCATCAGCAACGCCGCACCGTGGTCTGCGAGGTAGGCGGCGTTGCGTGTCTGGTGATCGTCCGCGGCGTAGGGAAACGGCACCAGGATGCTGCCGACGCCGGCCACGGCAAGTTCGGTGACCGTGGTTGCACCGGCGCGGCAGATCACCAGATCGGCTTCGCCATAACGTTGCGCCATGTCATCAATGAAATCGATGATTTCGGCATCGACAGCCGCGCTGCGATAGGTATCGCGCAAGGCAGCCACATGTGCCGTTCCGGCCTGGTGCACGACAACCGGACGCTCGCCTTGTTCGAGCAGCGCCAGCGCCTGCGGCACGGTCACATTGAGCGCTTTCGCACCGAGGCTGCCGCCGACGATGAGCACCCGCAGCGGCCCACTGCGGTTGGCGAAACGCGCTTCGGGGGGTGGCAGATTCACGATATCGGTGCGCACCGGGTTGCCTGACCAGATCACGTCGACGCGGCCGTTGAATGCATCCGGGAAGGCTGCGAGCACACGGTCCGCAACACCTGCGAGAACACGGTTGGCCAGGCCCGGAATTGCATTCTGTTCATGTATCAGCAGGGGCTTGCCGAGCAGCGCAGCCATCATGCCGCCGGGAAACGCGGCGTAGCCGCCCATGCCCAGCACCACATCAGGACGATGGCGGAAAATCGCCTTTGCGCTCTGCCAGAACGCGAGCAAGAGGCTGGCGGGCAACAGCAATTTGCGCAGCAGGCTTTTGCCGCGGATGCCGCCAAAGCGGATCCACACCGTCGCATAACCGCGCGGCGGGATCAGCCGCTCTTCCATGCCGCCGCGGGCGCCGAGCCAGATCACCGTCCAGCCGCGGCCGCGCAGCACGTCAGCCACCGCCAGCGCCGGGAAAATATGCCCGCCGGTGCCGCCGGCCATGACGAGGATGGTCCGGCTCATACCGTGAACCCCAAGAAAAGGGGATTTTGGCTGCGACGTGACTTTTGCTGCGCAAAAGTCAGCCTTCGCCGAAACAGGCAGCCTGCAGTAAGTACATTCACGCTATTTGCCGATACAAGTATCGTCATACCGTGAACCCCCGCATCATCTGCCGGTTTTCCCAGTCGACGCGCAGCAGCACCGCCAGTGCGCAGCAAGTCGCCAGAATTGCGCTGCCGCCGAAGGACAGCAGGGGCAGGGTCAGCCCCTTGGTCGGCAGCACCCCCATGTTGACGCCCATGTTGATGATTACCTGCACACCGATCCAGAGACCTATGCCCTGCGCCACCAGCGCGGCGTATGGACGCTCAAGATCACTGGCACGACGACCAATCGCAAACGCCCGCCACACCATCCATGCGAACAGCAGTATCAACACCAGCACGCCGGCAAAGCCAAGTTCCTCGGCAATCACCGCGAGCAGAAAATCCGTGTGCGCTTCGGGCAGATAAAACAGTTTTTCGACGCTGGCGCCCAAGCCCACTCCGAACCATTCACCGCGCCCGAACGCGATCAGCGCATGCGACAGCTGGTAGCCCTTGCCGTAAGGATCGGCCCAGGGATCCATGAAGCCGATGACACGCTGCATGCGGTAGGGACTGCTCCAGATCAGCAGCAGGAATCCGATCAGCAGCAGCACGATCAGCCCGGCGAACAGGCGCCAGTTCATGCCGCCGAGAAAAAGGATGCCCATCGCGATCACGGTGATCACCGCAAAAGCGCCAAAGTCCGGCTCACGCAGCAGCAATCCGCCGGCCGCCAGCATCACGAACAGCATCGGCAGAAATCCGCGGCGCAGGCTGTGCATGAAAGCCGCCTTGCGCACGGTGTAATCCGCGGCATAAAACACGGCGCACAGTTTCATCAATTCGGACGGCTGCAGATTGGCAAAACCCAGCGACAGCCAGCGCCGGCTGCCGTTGACCTCGCGCCCGATGCCCGGGATCAGTACCAGTGCCAGCAGCACCAGCCCGACGACGAAAAGAATGGGCGCCGCCCGCTGCCAGACGCGCAGCGGCACCTGGAACACGATGGCGCCGGCAACAAGACTCACCAGCACATAGGCCGCATGCCGGCCCAGGTAATAGAACGCGCTGTTGCCGGTGCTGCGGCTGGCCTCGGCAATCGCTATCGATGCCGAATACACCATGACCATGCCGAAACCCAGCAGCAGCACGGTGACCCAGATCAGCGCGCTGTCGTACTCCTGCACCGCAGCCCGCTGGCCCAACGGCTGATTGAGGGTGGCGTAACTCACGCCTGCCTCCGCTGCAGGTCCGCCACCGCAGCGGCAAATACTTCCGCGCGATGGATGTAATTGCGGTACATGTCGTAACTTGCACAGGCCGGAGACAGCAAGACTGCGTCTCCGGGCTGCGCCGCCTTGAAGGCCAGTTCCACCGCTTCGGCCATGTCTGCGGCACGTAACAGCGCCACCGGGCCGTCCAGGGTCTCGGCAATACGCGAGGCGTCGCGCCCGATCAGCACCACGGCGCGCGTCTTGCGCTTGATGGCCGCAGCCAGCGGTGCGAAATCCTGACCCTTGCCGTCGCCGCCTGCGATCAGCACGACCGGCTGCGGCATGCCAACGAGTGCAGCGACCGTCGCTCCGACATTGGTGCCTTTTGAATCGTCGAAGAACTGTATATTATTGATTTTATTGATTAATTTAACGCGGTGTGGCAAGCCGTCGAATGCCATCCAGGCTTGGCTGATGGCGTCATCGCTGATACCGATGGCACGGCAGAGCGCGCCCGCCGCCAGTGCATTGGCGGCGTTGTGCAAACCGGTGACCCGCAATGCGGCCACTGCCGCCAGTGCGACATCGTCGCGCATCAGCATCTGCCTCACGCCGGTTCCGCGGATGCCCCAGGCTTCCGCCTCGGACGGCGCATCCAGTCCGAAACTGACGACGCGACGACCGGGCTGCGCCATGCCGGCGCTCCATGCGTCCTGACGATTGAGCACCTGCGTGCCGTTACCGTAAAAGATCCGGCTTTTGGCGGCCGCGTATTCGCGCATGCCGTCATAGCGATCAAGATGATCTTCCGAAAGATTCAATACCGTCGCCGCATCCGGCTGCAGGGAGATGGTGCTCTCCAGTTGAAAGCTCGACAGTTCCAGCACAAAAGCGCCGGGCCGCGGATTGCCGTTTTCGATGCCGTCCTCGATGTCCATCAGCGCATCCAGCACCGGCAGGCCGATGTTGCCCGCGACCACCGGATGCAGCCCTGCGGCCCTGCAGATTTCACCGGCCAGCGCCGTCACCGTGCTCTTGCCGTTGGAGCCGGTGATCGCGATCACCGGAGGCGCATCACCACGCGCAGCCTGTGCCTGTGCAAACAGCTCAACATCACCCACCACCGGTATGCCGCGTGCAGCAGCCTCGGCGATTGCGCCGGCGCGACGGTCCACGCCCGGACTCACCGCAATCATGTCGACACCTGCCACGTCCGGTGCGCCGCCCAGCGCGAGCGGCAGCTGCGGCAGTTCCCGGCGCAGCGCTGCCGCCTGCGGCGGCGCTGCGCGGCTGTCGGTCGCGCGCACGTCGGCGCCGCGGCGCTGCAGCCAGCGTGCCATCGACAATCCGGTATCACCGAGACCCACGACCATTACGCGCGCACCCTTGAGATCGAACTTCAATTCCGTACCGCATCCTGTTTAACGTCCTGATTCATGCCTCATGTCACCGCAGCTTCAGCGTCGAGAGCCCGATCAACACCAGCATCATCGTGATGATCCAGAAGCGGACGACGACCTGGTTTTCCTTCCAGCCCTTCAATTCATAGTGGTGGTGCAGCGGCGCCATGCGGAATATCCGCTTCCCGGTCAGCTTGAATGAGGCCACCTGCAGCATCACCGACAGCGTCTCGACCACGAACACGCCGCCCATGATGAACAGCACGATTTCCTGGCGCACGATGACGGCAATCGTCCCCAGCGCTGCACCCAGCGCCAGCGCGCCGACGTCGCCCATGAAGACTTCCGCGGGATAGGCGTTGAACCAGAGAAAGGCCAGGCCGGCGCCGGCAATCGCACCGCAGATCACGGTCAGCTCGCCGGCCCCGGGAATGTAGGGAAAAACCAGATACTTGGCGAACACCGCATTGCCGGCGACGTAGGCGAAAATCCCCAGCGCGCTGCCGACCATCACCGTGGGCATGATCGCGAGACCGTCGAGACCGTCGGTCAGGTTCACCGCATTGCTGGTGCCGACGATCACCAGGTAGGTCATCGTGATGAAACCGATCGCACCCAGCGGGTAGGCCACCTGCTTGAAGAAAGGCACGATGAACGCGGTCTGCGCCGGTAGATTGGTTGAATAGGCGATGAATATCGCGGCGCCGAGCCCGATCACGGATTGCCAGAAAAACTTGCTGCGCGCCGACAATCCCTTGGGATTGCGGTGCACCACCTTGCGGTAGTCGTCGACCCAGCCGATGGCGCCAAAACCCACGGTCACGCACAGCACCACCCAGACAAAGCGGTTCTGCAGATCCGCCCACAGCAGCGTGGTGATGATGATCGACACCAGGATCAGCGCGCCGCCCATGGTCGGTGTGCCGGCTTTCACCAGATGGGTTTGCGGCCCGTCGTCTCGCACCGCCTGGCCGATCTTGTAGGCCGTCAGCTTGCGGATCAGCGCAGGGCCGACAAGGAAGGAAATGATCAGCGAAGTCAGGCAGGCCAGCACCGCACGCAGCGTGAGGTAATTGAATACATTGAAGGCGCGGACATGCTGTTCCAGCCATTGCGCCAGTTCAAGCAGCATGGCCGGCACCTCCGCTGCTGGAAATTGCCGCCGCTGCCGTTTCGAGGCTTTGCACGACGCGCTCCATGCGCATGAAGCGCGACCCCTTGATCAGCAGTGCGGTCTGCACGCCGAGTTCAGACTCAATATCCGCCAGCAGATCCCCGATGCTCGCGTAGTGCCGGGCGCCGGCTCCAAATGCGTCAACCGCTGCAGCGACCAGTTCACCGAGGCCATACAGGCGGTCGACGCCGGCCTGCCGCGCATAAGCGCCGATTTCCTCGTGGAACGCCCGGCCCTGGGCGCCGACCTCGCCCATGTCGCCCAGCACCAGCAGCCTGCGTCCGGCCGTCCGGGCCAGAACGTCAATGGCGGCACGCACCGAATCCGGATTCGCGTTGTAAGTGTCGTCAATCAGCAGTGCGCCTCGGCGTCCGGTTTTGACCTGCAGGCGGCCTTTGACGGCGACAAACCGGGTCAGCGCCTTTGCACAGGCCTCAAGCGTCGCCCCGGCTGCGGTCGCAGCGGCAATTGCCGCAAGCGCATTGCGGACATTGTGTTCCCCCGCCAGGGGCAACTCGAAGGTTTTGCCGCCTTCGGGCGTGGTCACATCCAGATTCGCAGCAGTCGCCTGCATCCGTGACCGCGCATGCACCGCCGCCGTCCCCTGCATCCCGAAATCCCGCACCTGTCGTGCTCCGGCAGCCGCCTTCCAGACAGCCGCATGGGCATCATCCGCATTGAGCACGGCCACACCATTCACGGGCAAGGCGCGAACCAGGCTGGCATGCTCCTCGGCCACATCGGCAACGCTGTGCATGAACTCCTGATGCTCGCGCTGCGCATTGTTGATGACCGCGATGGTCGGCGCCGCAATCGCCGCCAGCTGCGCGGTTTCACCGGGATGATTCATGCCGATCTCGACGACCGCAACACGATGTGCGCCGCGCAGCGCCAGCAGGGTCAGCGGCAGTCCGATGTGGTTATTGAGGTTGCCGCGGGTCGCCAGCACCGCGGCATCGCCGAAATGTGCGCGCAGGCAGGCCGCGATCATTTCCTTGACCGTGGTCTTGCCGTTGGAACCAACCACTGCGACCAGCGGAATGCCGAACTGCCGGCGCCAGTGTGCTGCCAGTGCGCCGAGTGCGGACGTGGTATCAGCCACTGCGGCCACCGGCAGGCCGGAAGCTGCCGCTGCTGTTTCCGCATACTTGCGGTCCACCAGTGCCGCCACGGCACCGGCGGTTGCGGCCTGCGCGACAAAATCATGCCCGTCGTATTTTTCGCCGCGCAGCGCGACAAACAGATCGCCTTTTTTCAGCGTGCGGCTGTCGGTGCATACATCGTCAAACCGCACATCAGCGCCGCGCATTTCACCGCCGAGCACCGTCGCTGTCTGGGCGAGGGTCATCACCTTGCCCTCCCGGCCAGTACCGCGCGCACAACCGCCGCGTCGCTGTAGCGGCGCTTCACGCCTTGTATTTCCTGATACCGCTCGTGGCCCTTGCCGGCGATCAGCACGATGTCGCCGCGCCGCGCCTGTGCCAGCGCATGCGCAATCGCCTGGCGCCGGTCCGCGATCTGCTCATGCTGTCCCGATACGCCTTCGGCGATGTCAGCGATGATGGCCTGAGGATCTTCACTGCGCGGATTGTCGCTGGTGATGACCACTGTATCGGCCATGCGCGAGGCCACTGCCCCCATCAGCGGGCGCTTGCCGCGATCCCGCTCGCCACCACAGCCGAATACGCAGAACAATCGCGACCGGGCGCCCGCAACACTGCGCAGACTCAGCAGCACCTTTTCCAGCGCGTCCGGGGTGTGTGCATAATCGATGATCGCCAGTGGCACACGGCCACCGCCGTAGCGCTCCATGCGGCCGGGAACCGGCTGCACTTTTTCCAGGGCCGCCACGGACCGCTCAAGTCCGACTTCGCTGACCAGCAGCGTCGCCAGCGACCCCAGCAGGTTTGCCGCATTAAAGCCGCCGATCAACGGACTGCGCAGCGTCGCGCGTCCCCACGGCGAGGCAATGTCGAAGGACAGGCCGTCAGGCCCGACGCGCAGATTGCGTCCCTGCACGCAGGGCAGGGACGCGCGTGAAGTCCGCGCCTGGAACCCGTAACCCAGCGCCCTCGCCCGCTTGTGCTTCCAGCACTGTGCGAGCTCGCGACCGAAAACATCATCAAGATTGAGCACCGCATGGCTCAGGGACGGCCAGCAGAACAGTTTTGCCTTTGCCGCCTGATAGCGCCGCATCGTGCCGTGATAATCGAGATGATCACGTGTCAGGTTCGTAAGCAGTGCGACATCGAATTCGACACCGGCAAGACGATCCTGGTGAAGCCCGTGGGAAGACACTTCCATGGCCACCGCCTGCGCGCCTGCGCGCACAAAGGAGCGCAGACTGGCGTGCACGGTCACCGCATCCGGTGTCGTGTTGGCCTGTGCATCAAGGTTTCCGGTGAATCCGCTGCCCAGAGTGCCTATCACCGCGCACTTGCGTTTGCTTCGCGTCAGGGATTGTGCGATCCACTGGCTGCATGAAGTTTTTCCGTTGGTGCCGGTGACGCCAATGGCCCACAGATTGGTGCTGGGTTTACCGTACACCTCACTGGCGATGATTCCGGCTTGGCGGCGCAGGTGTGCAACACCGAGGTTCGGCACCCGCCAGCGCGGATTCCATGCATAACCGCCAGCCTCCCACAGCACCGAGCCCGCACCGCCGGCAATTGCCTCTCCGATGTAATCGCGGCCATCGCGCGTTTCGCCCGGATAGGCGACAAAAGTGTCGCCGGCCCTGACCGCACGGCTGTCCGTCATCAGGCGGCGCACGCCAAGCCGGCGCACGGCCTGCAGATCCAGTCGCGGCGCGGGCATCACACCTCCTCCCGCACCAGAGGCATGTCTTCCGGCACCAGCACCGTGGTTTTCCCCGGCGCATCCGGCGGCACCGCAAGCAGGCGCAGCGTGCCGGCCGCCACCTGGCTGAATACCGGCGCCGCCACTGCGCCGCCGTAATACTGTCCGGCTGAAGGCTCGTCGATCATCACTGCGATGATCACGCGTGGCCGCGATGCGGGCGCCATGCCCACGAAGGACGCGACATACCGGTTTGCGGCGTAACCCTTGCCTTCGAGTTTGTGCGCCGTGCCGGTCTTGCCGGCGACGGTATAACCCGAAACCTGTGCGCCCGGCGCAGTGCCCCCGGGCTGTGCGGCCAGCTCAAGCATTTTGCGCACCGCCAGCGCCGTCTGCGCGGAAACCACCCGTGTGCCCTGTACGGGACTTTCACGCCGCAACAAAGTCACCGGATGCAGCAAGCCGTCGGATGCAAAGATGGTGTACGAGCGCGCGAGCTGCATCAGCGACACCGAGAGTCCGTAACCGTAGGACATCGTTGCCTGCTCGATCGGCTTCCAGGTTGAATAGGCGCGCAAACGGCCCCCGACTTCGCCGGGAAATCCGGAACGTGGCGGCAATCCGAAACCGGCGCGGCTGAACAGACTCCACAGGGCTTCAGAGGACAGCGCCAGTCCCATTTTCGCGGTGCCGACATTGGAGGATTTCTGGATCACCTGCGACACCGTCAGCGCGCCATTGGGGTGTGCGTCATGGATGGTACGGTTGCCGATGGTGAGTTGGCCGGGTGCGGTTTGTATGACCGTGCCGGGCTGGAACAATCCCGCCTCCAGCGCCGCCGCGGCGGTAAACGGCTTCAGCGTCGAGCCCGGCTCGAACAGATCGGTGACCACGCGGTTACGCGTACGCTGGGCGTCCAGCTTGCCGCGATTGTTCGGGTTGTACGCGGGCAGATTGGCCATCGCGAGGATTTCGCCGCTATCGGCGTCGAGCACGACAATGCCGCCGGCCTTGGCGCGATGCGCAGCAACCGCCGCCTTCAACTCACGAAATGCAAGGTACTGGATGCGCGCATCAATCGACAGCCGGAGCTGCTGCCCGTTCTGCGGCACGCGGATGCTTTCCACGTCCTCGACAATGCGGCCCAGCCGGTCCTTGATCACGCGGCGACTGCCGGGTTTGCCGGCCAGCGTGTCTTCGAAGGCGAGCTCCAGTGCTTCCTGACCTTTGTCGTCCACTCCGGTAAAGCCGATGATGTGCGACATCACCTCCCCCGCCGGGTAATAACGGCGGTGTTCACGCTGCAAGAAAACACCGGGTATGCCCAGCTGCACCACGCGTTCCGCCTGCTCCGGCGGCAACTGGCGTTTCAGATAAACGAATTCGCGCTGGGTGTCGGACAGCTTGGCGCGCAATTCATCGACGCTGATTTCCAGCAGTTTGGCCAGCTTGCGCAGATCGGCGGGCTCGGCCTCGATGTCGGCGGGACTGGCGGCCACTGATTCCACCGGTGTGGAAATGGCCAGAGGCTCGTTGTTGCGATCAACAATCATGCCGCGACTGGCGCCGATCTCGATCACCCTTGAATAGCGCGATTCGCCCTTGCGCTGCAGAAAATCATTGTTCAGCGCCTGCAGCCACAATGCGCGCCCGGCCAGCGCAATGAACCACGCGGCGAGCAGCAGCAGCAGCAGGTTGGCCCGCCATGCCGGCAGATTGGGCGCCGGATCGCGGCCTGCCGCGCCCCGATTCGCCGTCATTCTCATGGCTGGGCCCCGTCACGCAGGGCTGGAACGACCTCGATGCGGTTGGCCGTGGGCAGGCGCATGTTCAGCTCACGGGTGGCGATGCGTTCGATGCGGCCATGAGTACCCCAGGTACCCTGCTCCAGCTGCAGCTGCCCCCATTCGACATCGAGCTGCTTCGTCACCGACTGCTCCTTCTGCAACTCGACATAAAGCTTGCGTGCCTTGTGCTGCGAAGCCACCAGCGCCATTGCGCAGGCCATCAGGGCGGCAAGCAGGATGAAAATCAGACGGGACGTCATGCTGCGGCTCCAGCGCTTCGTTCGGCCACCCGCATCACCGCACTGCGCGCACGCGGGTTCGCCGCAACTTCCGCGTCACTGGCGCGCTGCGCGCGGCCGACCAGCCGCAGCTTCGGCTGCGGCAGGTCACGGGCGCGCACCGGCAGTCGCGCCGGCAACACGTCCGCCCGCGACTGTTCACGCAGAAAACGCTTGACGATGCGATCCTCAAGGGAATGAAAAGCGATGACCACCAGCCGGCCTTCCGGCTGCAGCAGGTCAACGCATTGCGGCAGCACTAGCGATAACTCCTCAAGCTCCTGATTGATGTGAATCCGTAAAGCTTGAAACGTGCGCGTCGCCGGATCCTGGCGTGGCTCGCGCGTGGGAACGGCTTCTGCCACGATCGCGGCAAGTTGTCGTGTGGTGTCAACAGGTCCCCGCGCCCGAGCCGCAACAATCGCTGCTGCAATCTGTTTAGCAAACCGTTCTTCGCCATGATCCCTGATGACCTCCCTGATTTTTGTCTCTTCCGCCGTCGCCAGCCATTGCGCCGCGCTGATGCCCTGTCCCGGATCCATCCGCATGTCGAGCGGCGCGTCGTGGCGAAAACTGAAACCGCGACGCGCATCGTCCAGCTGCGGCGACGACACGCCGATATCCAGCAACACGCCGTCCACCGCCGTCACACCGTTCTCCCGCAGCACTGCCGCAGCCTGGCTGAACGCGCTGTGCAGGATCGTGAAGCGCGGATCATTCACCGCGCGTCCTGCCTGCACCGCTTCGGGATCGCGATCCAGCGCCACCAATCGCCCTCCTTTGCCCAGCTGCTGCAGAATCAGGCGGCTGTGGCCGCCCCTGCCAAACGTGCAATCGACATAAATGCCGTCGGACCGGATGTTCAATGCTGCTATTGCTTCCTGCGCGAGCACCGCGGCATGCGCGCCGCTCGTCACAAGGAGAAACCCTCCAGCTCCGCCGGCAAACCACCGGCGCCGAAACTGCCCGCGCTGTCGATCAGCTGCGTCCAGCGCTCGTCATTCCACAATTCGAATTTGCGTCCCTGCCCGACCAGCACCACGCTTTTTTCCAGCTGGGCGAATCGGCGCAATTCCGGCGAAACCAGCACGCGCCCCGCGCTGTCGATGTCGACGTCAACGGCGAAACCGATCAGGCGCCGCTGCAGTTCACGCACGCGCGGGTCGAGATTCGACAGGCCTTCGAGTTTTTGCTGGATGATTTCCCAGTCGGGGAGGGGATAAACCAGCAGGCAGTGATCCGCATCGGCAGTGATCACAAGGTGTCCCGCGCAACGTTCGAGCAATGCATCGCGATGGCGCGCCGGAACGGCGAGCCTGCCCTTGCTGTCGAGATTGAGTTGTGCGACCCCGCGAAACACGCTTCCCCCTTGCCCTGCGGAAGTCCTGCGCAGCCGGAGGTCCGGCAGGCTTTTCTCCCACTTTCTACCACTTCATCCCACTATAAATAACTGGATGCGCTCGGTCAAGGGTCGAATTAACAAATTCCTTTTTAATGACAATGACTTACGGCAACTTGTTGACTTCGATTTTTACTGTTTTTTCATTGAGTAATAAATCAATAAAAACAATAGGATATTACGCGTACTGAAAGTAGCGCATTAAGTAATTATGCTTAAAAATCAGGCAATTAGGTCTGTTTGGTACGTCGCCGGTCGGCGACGTACCCGAATAAGCCCGAGAAAAAGGTGAAGCTGGCCGTTAAGCCGGGTTCTGTCGTGGGCAGCCATTCCTCTGGGCCGTACATTGCTGCACGGCTCAAGCCACCTACCCGCAAGCTCGGCGGGACGCGTCAACGCTTGCCTATTCGGTGTTGCTCCGGGTGGAGGTTACCGCGTTTCACCCCGTTGACCGGGCCGGGTTACAAGCGCGTTGCCGCACTCACAACCCTCCGATCCGCGGACTCGTCTCTGTGGCCCTGTTCCTCGCCTCACGGCGGACGGGCGTTACCCGTCACCCTACCCTGTGGAGCCCGGACTTTCCTCTATGCACGGCACGCACAAGTTGCCTTGTCCGGTTTGTTCCGCACACAGCGGCTGCCTGGCCAGCTTCGCCGCGGATTTTATCATGTGGACACCCGCCGCCCGGGCATCATCCGGCCTCAGCGCGTTTCGTGCGCGCGCACTGCGGCGAGCAGTTCATGCAGATGATGATCGCGAACCCCGAGCGCATCCAGATGGCGCAGCGTATTCAGCAGATAATCCACATTCGGGCCGCGCTCACCGCAGCATCCGGCGATGATCGCCGCCGCCGCAGCGATTTCCAGGCTGCCGGCATAGGCGGCATGACTGCGATTGGCGAGAAAAGTCAGCGCCCGCCGGCGCTGCGCGCCTTCGAGCACCGGCAGCAAGCGCGGGACATAAACCTTGCGCCGCATTTCCTGCCGCCATAACTGCTCAAGCACGTCCGGCACATCCTTCGCTGCAACACAATAGGCCGTGCCCCTGCAGGCGCCGCCGCGGTCAAGGCCGAGCACCAGCCCCGGCGCGGATACGGTGCCGCGATAGCGGGTGGAATAAATGCAGAACGAGCGGTGATAGCCGCGCAGCAGTGCCGATGCCGAGGTTTTGCATTCAAAACCCGGATTCCACATCAGTGAACCGTAGGTGAAAATCCACAAGTCTCCGCGCGGCAGATCCAGTTGGCTGTAATGAAACGGATCATCGCCCGGCAGGGCTTCCGCCGCACTGTAAACGGGATGCCGCAACGGGGGTGCAGGGCTCAAGACCCGGTCATCCTCCACTGGATTGCGGTGCCCGCACGCATCGGCACCAGCGTGTCGGCGCCAAACGGCACGCTGGCCGGAACCATCCATGGCTCGCGTACCAGGGTGATTTTTTCCCTGTTGCGCGGCAAGCCGTAAAAATCCGCGCCGAAATGACTGGAAAATCCCTCGAGTTTTTCGAGTGCGCCCGCAGCCGCAAAGAATTCGGCATAAAGCTCAATGCCTGCGTGCGCGGTATACATGCCGGCACAACCGCAGTCATTTTCCTTGGTGTGCCGCGCATGGGGCGCACTGTCGGTGCCGAGGAAAAATTTCGGGTTGCCGCTGGTGGCCGCCGCCGCCAGCGCCGCGCGGTGCGTTTCGCGCTTCAGTATCGGCAGGCAGTAGTTGTGCGGCCGCACGCCGCCGGTGAACAGCGCGTTGCGGTTCAGCAGCAGATGTTGTGGTGTCAGGGTTGCAGCGATCCGTGCCGGCGCTGAGGTGACAAACGCCGCAGCTTCGCGCGTGGTGATGTGCTCCATCACCACTTTCAATCCCTGGAAACGCTCCACCAGCGGCGCCAGGCTGCGCTCGATGAACACCCGTTCACGATCGAACACATCGACTTCCGCGTCGGTCACCTCGCCATGCACCAGCAATGGCATGCCGGCCTTTTCCATCGCGCCAAGCACGGAAAAACATTTTTCCAGTGCAGTAACGCCCGAATCGGAGTTGGTGGTCGCACCCGCCGGGTAATATTTCACCGCATGCACCGCGCCGCTGCGTTTTGCTTTTTCAATTTCTGCGGGCTGCGTGTTGTCGGTGAGATACAGCGTCATCAACGGCTCGAAGCGGCTGCCGGCAGGCAGCGCGGCACGAATGCGCTCCCTGTACTCCAGCGCCATTTCGGTGCTGGTGACCGGCGGCTTCAGATTTGGCATCACGATGGCGCGGGCAAACCGCGCAGCGGTATGCGGCAGCACATCGCGCATCGCCGCGCCATCGCGCAAATGCAGGTGCCAGTCGTCGGGACGGGTGATGGTGAGTGAGCTGGCAGATGTGGTCATGGCTTCCTGCATGGTAAACGGCGCATCGCAATCAGTAAATTCCCGCAACTCATGCCCCATCCTTGAGCGCAAGGGCGCGTTTGTACAAGGTGTTGCGGCTGCCCCCGGTCAGCCTCACGGCGATGGCAACGGCCTGTTTCAACGGCAGTTCTTCAAGCAGGGTTTTCAGTACGGATTCAACATCAAGCGCTTCCGCCTTCAATCCTTCTTCCGCGCCCTCGACCACCAGAACAAACTCGCCGCGGCGGTGATTCTCGTCGGCCTCCAGCCAGGCCGGGGCCTCTTCCAGGCGGCAATGATGCAGGTTCTCGTGGATTTTTGTCAGTTCCCGGGCAATCAGCAAACGACGCGCACCGCCAAATGCCGCACACATGTCGGCAACGCAGTCAGCAACGCGGTGTGGTGTTTCGTAAAACACCAGCAGCGCAGTCTGGGTCGACAGATCCGCCAGCATGCGGCGGCGATCGGCCGCGCGCGCCGGCAAAAAACCGCAGAACAGAAAACGGTCCGCCTCGAATCCGCTGGCTGAGAGCACCGCAGCCGCCGCGTTGGCGCCGGGGACCGGCACCACGGGATATCCCGCTTCACGCACTGCAGCCACGACCTGCGCGCCGGGGTCTGCGATCCCGGGCGTTCCTGCGTCGCTGACCAGCGCGACTGTTTTTCCTTCCGCCAGCAGTGCAATGACGCGCACCGACGCATTCCGTTCATTGTGCTCATGCACGGCCAGCAACCGGCTCGCGATGCCGTGCCGTCCCAGCAGGCGGATGGTGACCCGGGTATCTTCGGCGGCGACCACATCGGCAACCTTCAGGACTTCCAGCGCACGCAGGGTGATGTCGGCGAGATTCCCGATGGGCGTTGCGACTACATATAATGTCGCCTTGTTGACTTCCCCCGCCCTGGATTGGTGATCTGTGTCCACGTCCTGTTCCACTGCCGGACTTGTTGCCGGATGATCCATTATTCGCCGCAGCGCATTGCTGCGCTCGCTCTGGCCCGCATGCGCAGCTGCCTGCTCTGCTGCCTGCTCCATGGCCTACTATACGGAGCGCCTGCAGCATTGGCCAGCGATGCAGCACCGCAGCCCGGCGCAGCAGCCGCCACGTCCCAGGTGCCGCATATTGCCCTGCTGCTTCCGGTCAACTCGAAAATATTCGGCCGTCATGCCGCCGCCCTGCGTGACGGCTTTCTTGCCGCCGCCAAGGCCGCCAACCGCAGCCTGCTGCCGGTACGGGAGTATGCGGTCACTGAAAATGTATCCAATGTGCTCGAAGGATATCGCACGGCTGCGGCAGCCGGCGCCCAGGTCATTGTCGGCCCGCTGACGCGCGATGCCGTCACCGCGCTGGCCTTCGGCGAACCGGTGCCGGTGCCGACGCTGGCGCTCAACGTGCCGGACAATGTGGGTCGGGTGCCGGGCAACCTCTACATGCTGAGCCTGCAGATCGAAAGCGAAGCGCGGCAGGTGGCGCAGATCGCCTGGCGTGACGGCCGGCGCAACGCGGTCACCATCAGCGGCGGAACACCGGTGCAACGGCGCATGCAGGCCGCTTTCACCGACGAATTCCTGAAGCAGGGCGGCAAAGTCGCTGATGCCGCGTACGCAGCGGATCCGGAAAAACTGAAATCCATTGCCCGCGGCAGCGGCGCGGCCGATATGTATTTTCTGGCGCTGGCTTACGCCGAGGCCCGCACTGTGCGTCCCTACCTTGGCGCGATACCGGTCTATGCCACCTCCACCGTTCATGCCGGCGATCAGGGCCCGCTCGCCGGCTTCGATCTTGCCAACGTGACTTTCGTCGACATGCCCTGGCTGCTGATGCCTGCACACACCGCCGTCATGGCCTACCCGCGCCCCAAACTGCGCGGTGCGGTCGATCTTGAGCGGCTCTACGCTCTCGGCATTGATGCCTGGCGCGTCGCGCAACTGCTGCTGGGCGGGACACGGGACATCCGCCTTGACGGCGTCACCGGCCAGTTGTCGCTGGGGCCCGACGGTCTCATCGAAAGGGAACTGATCAGCGGCAGCTACATTGACGGCAAACCCCAGCCCATGGATCCCGCCCGGCGTGAACCCGCGCGGTGAACAGGCGGAAACCCTCGCCGTTGCCTTCCTGCGCGCCCAGGGACTGATGATCGTCGAGCGCAATTATCACTGCCGCTTTGGCGAGATCGACATCATCGCCCGCGACGGCAAAACCATGGTATTCGTCGAAGTGCGGCGCCGCTCGGGCAATGCTTTTGGCGGCGCCGCAGCAAGCATCACCAGCGCCAAACGCGAAAAGCTGCTGAAAACGGCACGCCATTACCTTGCCGGCGCCGCAGGTTTGCCGCCATGCCGTTTTGATGCCGTGCTGATGACCGGCGAGCCGCCGCGGATCGAATGGCTGCGCAATGCCATCGAAGACTGACCACCCCTGAACAACCCGATCCCGCCTTCAAGAGTACAATACCCGTCACCATGGATCTGATCAGCCGCATCAGCGAAAACTTTTCCGAAAGCGCCCATCTCAAGCTGCAAAGCATGGATGCGCTGGCGGCGCCGATCGCCTCCGCCGTGCAGCTGATGGTGCGCTGCCTGCAGCAGGACGGCAAAATCCTCGCCTGCGGCAACGGCGGCTCTGCCGCCGATGCCCAGCATTTTTCCGCGGAACTGCTGAACCGCTTCGAGGTCGAACGTCCGGGACTGGCGGCAATGGCGCTGACCACCGACACCTCAACCCTGACTTCGATTGCCAATGATTACGATTACCGGCTGGTGTTTTCGAAGCAGGTGCGGGCGCTGGGGCATGCGGGCGATGTATTGCTGGCGATCTCGACCAGCGGCAATTCTCCCAACGTCGTTGCAGCCATTGATGCGGCCCACGAGTGCGACATGCAGGTGGTCGCTTTGACCGGACGCAATGGCGGAAAGATGGGGGAAATGCTTAAAGCGGAAGATGTGCACATCTGCGTTCCCGCCGTCAGCACCGCACGCATCCAGGAGGTGCATCTGCTGACGCTGCATTGCCTTTGCGACGGCATTGATTGCCTGCTTTTGGGTATTGAATAGCCGGTTGGATCAATTTCAGGAGCTGAATACATGCGAAATATTTTCACGATCATCTGTATCGCACTGCTGCCGGTGCTCTCGGGCTGCATCGCCGTCGCAGCCGGCGGTGTTGCTGCGGGCGTCGTGGTGGCCGAAGACCGCCGCACCGTGGGCACCATCACCGAAGACCAGGGGATAGAACTCAAGGCGGCGAGCCGGATTGACGAAAAGGTCAAGGATGCCCATGTCAATGTCACCAGCTACAACCGCGCCGTGCTGCTGACCGGTGAAGTGGCGACTGAAGCGGCAAAGGCGGACGCCGAGCGCATCGCACGCGCCGTGGAAAATGTGCGCAGCGTGTTCAATGAACTGCAGGTCTCCGGCAACAGCTCGCTGCAGGCGCGCACCAATGATTCGGTGCTGACGTCCAAGGTCAAGGCGCGTTTTGTTGACGCCGGAAAATTCAGCCCCGTGCATGTCAAGGTGGTCAGCGAAAACGGCGTCGTTTATCTGCTCGGCATGGTGAAGCGCCAGGAAGCCGCGGATGCCACCGAGGTTGCGCGCACCACGGGTGGCGTGCGCAAGGTGGTGCGGGTGTTCGAATACCTCGATTAGCCGGCAATTTAAATAATCAATAAAATCATATACTTACAGTAATCATCGGGGCGTCTGTGGACGCCCCTGACGTTTCAGCAGCCGCATCAGGCCGCCTATGCCCGGGAGCTTTTCATAAAGCTCCCCCGCCGCATCCCAGTAATCGCTGTGCAGGCTGACCAGCCCGTCCGCATCCAGCTTGAGCAGGCTGGCGCCATGAATCCGTTGCACCACCTGCGGCCGCCAGGAGCGGAAGCGGAATTCGAAATCCCAGGTCAGCAGGGCGCGCGGCGCATCGACAACGCGGTCGAGAACCATGAAACGCGGTGCGTCGAGGCGCTCGAACATGTGGTTGAAAATCGCCGTGATTCCGGCAAGACCCTGCACATCGTTGAACGGATCCCGGAAACGGCAGTCTGGCGCATAAAAACGCGGCAGGTCGCCCACGGTCTGCGGCGTCAGGGTTTCAAAAAAGCGCGCCAGCTCATCGACCCGTTCACGCATCACAATCCCGTCCCCTTGCGCACCAGCGCAAAATACCAGCGATAAGGCAGCAGCCGCAGCAGTTTCAGCCAGCACGTGAACCGCCGCGGAAAATGAATTTCAAAATACCCCCGCTCGAAACCGTTGATGATCTCGCTCGCCGCTTCTTCAGCGCTGATCAGCGCCGGCATCCTGAAGGTATTCCTGTCTGTCAGCGGGGTTTTGACAAAGCCGGGATTCACCAGATACACGCCGATGCCGCGCGGCGCCAGATCCATGTACAGGGTTTCCGCCAGATTGATCAGCGCAGCCTTGGTCGCGCCATAGACCAGCGCCGTTGGCAGCCCGCCATAGCCGGCCACGCTGGACACGATGGCGATGCCGCCCGACTTCTGCTGCAGCAGCAATTGCACGACCGGCGGCAGGCAGTTCAACACGCCGTTCAGGTTGATATCCACCATGCCGCGCGCCTTCGCGGCGTCCAGCTCCCAGGCTCGCAACGACTGGTGGGTGCCGGCGCAGAGCACCACCAGATCAACGCCGCCCCAGGCATCCGTGATTGCCTGCAGCGCCGGCGCGACGGCCTCGGCCTGCGTGACGTCCAGCGGCAGCGCCAGCGCGCGCGCGCCCTGCGCCGCAGCGGTCTTTTCCAGACTGGCGCTGCTGCGTGCGCTCAGGGCCACCCTCGCGCCGCGCCTGAGCAGATCATCCGCCAGCGCAGCGCCGATGCCGCTAGAGGCTCCGATCACCCAGACCCGCGCATCACGCCATTCCCCGACCGGGCGATTGAGGCTCATGACCGCTTGCGGAAACTCAGCGTCAGTTCGCCGAGACGCACGCCGAATTTGCTCATCACGGAGCGGTTGAGCATGACCTGATCATCCATCAGAAACATCCAGTCATCAAAATCCACCTCCCAGGTCCTGCCGTCGACTTCAAGCTTCAACACATACTGCCAGCGCAGCGCGTTGCCTCGCGCCTCGCCCCGCGCCTCGCCGACCACATCGTCCGCCACGCCGCGATAACGGTTTTCGCCGAGCCGGGTGATGGTCCACACGCGTTTGCTGCGCGAACCGTCGGAGTACTCGAAATCCTCATCCAGCGTCCCGGTGTCGTCATTCCACCGCGCGTCAATCTTCACATGGAAGCGTTTCACCACATCGCCGCTGCGGTCCTGGAAAATGCCCCAGCCGTCGATGGTGCCGTTGAAATAGCGCCGCAGATCCAGCTCGGGGCGCTGGCCGCTGAATTTTTCCAGCGGAACCGAGCCGCAACCCGCCAGCACCAGCGCCAACATGGACGTCGCCAGCAATCGCCTGATCATGCAAATTCTCCTTTCAGTTTTGGCTGCCTGCGTCCGGACTCGAGTCCGGCAAGCCACAAAGCCAGCACCGCCGCAAACTTGATCACGCACGGCAGCAAGGCATAAACCAGAGACAGGGCGGATGCGGACCCTGCCGTTCCGCCGGGCTGATAACCCAGCCATTGCAACAGGGGCAAGGCCGTGCCGGCCGCCAGTGCCAGCGCCAGCTTTTCCAGCAAATGCCACAGACCGAAGTAGGCGCCATCAGGGCGGCTTCCGCTTTTGTTTTCATCATCGTCGATGATGTCGGCGAGCAGCGATGCGGGCAGAGCCAGATCGGCGCCGAAGGCCAGCCCTGACAGCGCGCATACCACGACAAACGCGGCGACATCACCCGGTCCGAGGAAATAGGCCCAGACAAAAACCGCCAGCGCCATCAGCATTGCCAGCAGCCAGGCGCGGGATTTGCCGGTCGCCGCGGCCAGCCGCACCCACAAAGGCATGCCCGCCGCGCCGGCGACAAAGTAAACCACCAGAAACAGCGCCGTCAGCTGCGGCCTCTGCAGCACATCGGCGACATAAAACAGCAGCAGCGTCGCGGGAATCGCCGCGGCGACGCCATTAATCAGGAAAATCAGCGCGAGACGGCGAAAGCGCGCATTGCGCAAGGGCGCGAGCAGCGCTTCGACATTCAGCGGCAGGGGAGCATGGGCTGCGGCAGCCGCGGGACCTGCCAGCAGCGTGATGCCGACTGCAATCACCAGCAAGGGTGCAAATCCGGTGCTGAACAGCGCCAGCCCCGCCGCCGCGCCATGTTGCTGCGCCAGCAGCTCCGGCACCGCGGAAGCGAGCAGCACTCCCACCAGCGCCGCGCCGCCGCGCGCGGCAGTGATGCGCGTGCGCTCGATGTAGTCCTGGGACAGCGCGCTGCCCAGTGCGAAATAGCTGATGCTGGCGGCGCTCAGGCCGAGATAGACGAGCATCAGCGACATCGCCAGCCACGACACCAGCCCGACACCGTCCAGCGGTGGATGAAACAGAAGATACATGCCGGCGGCGACGACCGGAACCGCGGCCGCCAGCATCGCCTTGCGGCCGCCGAAGGATTGCGGGATCCGGTCAGCCAGTACACCCAGCAGGGGATCGCTGAATGCATCCAGCACGCGCACGGCCAGCAGCAGGGTGCCGATCAGGGCCAGATCGAGCCCCAGTCCCGAATAAAATTTCGGCGCGTGCACATACACCGGCAGCGCAGCCGCGGCCAGCGGCAATGCGGCCGCGACATAGGCAGCCAGCGCGCTAGGGCTTAGCCGCGCCATCACTGCCGAGAAGCGCCGCGCGCAGATCCGGCGACTGGGTGCGCGGATCCAGCCAGATCGCAAAAAACCAGCGCGCAAATTCCGGATCCTCGATTGCGCCGAGATGGGACGTCGCCGAATAAAACACCGCGCCGCGCCGCGGCACATGCACGCCGACCAGGCGGCTGTCGGGGCCGACATCGGGAAAGAGTTTGCGCATCGCATCACCCCAGCGTTTCAGGGCCGCCTCATCGCCGCCACCCAGCCTGCGGATTTCGTCGACGCTGGTTTCGGCCAGCTGCACACCGGTGATGCGACGGGCATAGCGGATATCGAGCGCATACGGGGCCTGTGCCTGCCAACGCCCGCTCGGCGACCACAAGGCGGCATCGTAGACATGAAAGCCCCACCAGCGCAGCGTGCCCTGACCCACCGGACGGCAGGTCTGCAGCAGATTGCAGGCGGCCGCCGGAAGCTCGGGCGGCGCGGCGCCTCGCGCCGTTGCGGCCAGCAGCAGCGTCATCAGCAGCAGGGGCTTAAGCATGGGTGAGCAGCGCCTGCACAACATCGGTTGCCCGGGCGCGGAATCCGGCTTCGCAGTAGGCGAGATAAAACCGCCAGGTGCGCATGAAGCGCTCATCAAAACCCAGGGACTGCACCTGGCTTGCTGCTGCGTTGAATCTCTCATGCCAGCGTTGCAGGGTTTCCGCGTAGTCCCGTCCGAACCCATGCATTTCATTGACAGCCAGTCCATGCGCCGCGGCGAGTTCGCGAAAACGGCCCGGCGACGGCAGCATGCCGCCGGGAAAAATATACTGCTGGATGAAGTCAGTGCCGCCGCGGTAGCGCTCGAACTTGGTTTCGGCGATGGTGATGGACTGCACCAGGGCGCGGCCGCCGGGGCGCAGCCGGTCGCGCAGCATGGCGAAATACCCCGCCCAGTATTTTTCCCCGACGGCCTCGAACATTTCTATCGATGCCAGGTGATCGAACTGCCCCTTGAGGTCACGGTAATCCATCAGCAGCAGGCGCACCCTGTCCTGCAGTCCGGCGGCGGCAATGCGCCGCTGCGCATATTCAAGCTGGGCTGGTGAAATGGTGATGCCGGTGACCCTGCAGCCGGCGCGTGCCGCATGTTCGGCAAATCCGCCCCAGCCGCAACCCACTTCCAGAATGTGCTGGCCGGGCCGCGCATCCAGCACCCGCAGAATGCGCGCGTACTTGGCGTCCTGCGCATCAGCCAGGCTGCGTGCCGGGTCGCCTTCGAACAGCGCCGAGGAATAAGTCATGCCCTGATCCAGCCACAGCCGGTAAAAATCATTGCCGAGGTCGTAGTGGGCATGGATGTTTTTGCGGCTGCCGCGGCGGCTGTTGGGCCGCAGCCAGTGGCGCAGGCGGTAGGCCAGGGTCGCCCACCAGCGTCCGTGGATGGCCTGCTCGACCGCCTGTTCGTTCAGCGCACCCAGCAGCAGCAGCGCCATCAGGTCGCCGCAATCCGCGCGCCCGGCAATGTACGCTTCGGCCAGGCCGATGTCGCCCCGCGCCAGCATGTCGGCGCACACCGCCCAGTCCTTCAGGCGCAAGGTCGCATGCGGTCCCGGCTGCGCGCCGGAGTACGTCAGTGTGCGTCCGTCCGGGCACTGCAGTTCGATGCTGCCGCAACGCAATTGCGAAAGCAGTTTGAACAACCATCGTGCCGCCGCGGGCTCGGCACCACTCTGGACACCATCGGTGAGGGTATTGTTCATCGGTTTATCGCGTGATCTTCTCTGCCGGCGGCAGGGGTTTGGAATAAAACGGCACCCGCTTCAGCCACAAGCGCAGCGCGTGGTAATGGATGCGCAGCATCACGCCCAGCGTGAGCCACGGATAACGGAAAAAGACCCGCGCCAGTGCAGCCGTACGCAGCGGCCGGGCACGCCCGGAGATGCTGGTAACGAGGCGCGCGCCCCGGCCATCGTCATAATCGATGCGAAAACTGCAGCGCGCACCGGGTCCTGTTTCATTGAAGCGGAAACGGTACAGCCCCGCCACCGGAAAAAATGGCGATACGTGAAACACCTTTTTTGCAATCAGCCATTCGCCGGACAGGATGGGGCGCGCGTCGTCGTGGGCGACAATGTAATGATGGTGCTCGCCGAAGGTGTTGCTGACGGCGGCCAGCACTGCGCGCAGGGCGCCGGCACGGTCGTGGCAGAGCCAGAAGCTGACGGGGTTGAAAACATAACCCAGCACCCGCGGAAATGTCTGCAGCCAGATCGCCCCGTCGGCGCAGGCCAGTCCGTGCCGGGCAAGAAGGCCGCGCAGCCACGGCTCCAGCGCGCTGCCGTCGCGCCGGCCGTGGTCGGCATCATGAAAGCTGAACAGGTTCCAGCGGTTGTGCGACATCAGCCAGGGCCAGCGGGGAGCCGGGGCGTCAATGCGCAGGCGCAGGAAAAAAACCCCGTGGCGAAAAGCATGCACCGCGGGCGCGAAGCGGCGATGCATCACATCGCCGGTATAAATCAGTGCAGTGCCGGTATCCGTCACGCTGCCGCCTTCAGCGGCGGTGCCGGCGCGAGCCACGGCGCAGTCACCCCCAGGCCGGCAGCAACCGCCATGCCGGCTTTCAGACCGTCTTCGTGAAAACCGTAGCCTGTCCACGCGCCGCAGAACCAGGTGTTGCGGCGTCCCTGCAACTGCGGCAAGCGGGCCTGTGCCGCAACGGCGCCCTGGTCAAATACCGGGTGCGCGTAACAATAACGGTCGATGACGGCATCCTCCCGCGGCGCTTCGGCGGGGTTCAGCGTCACGATCACCGGCTGCCGGAACGGCAAGGGCTGCAGTTTGTTGATCAGATAGCTGACGCCCACAGGCCGCCCTTGTGCCGCCTGACCGGAGGCGTGGTAATTCCACGCCGCCCAGGCCTTGCGTGAACGCGGCAGGAATCGCCGGTCGGTATGCAGCACCACGTCATTGTCCTGGTAACGGATGGCGCCCAGAATTTCCTGTTCTTCGGCGTCTGCATCGCCCAGCAGGCGCAGCGCCTGATCGCTGTGGCAGGCCAGCACCACCGCGTCGTAACTGCGGTTCCCGCCATCGTCCAGGTGCAGGGTCACGCCCGGGCCACCGCGCGAAACACGCCGCACTGCCGTCTGCAGGCGGATTTCGGCAATTTCCGCCGCAAGCCGTCCGACATAGTCGCGGCCGCCGTCAAGAACCGTGCGCCACTGCGGACGATCGCTGATCTGCAGCAGGCCATGATTGGCGCAGAAGGTAAAAAAAGTCTGCGCCGGATAATCCAGCATGGTCGCCGCCGGACATGACCATATGGCCCCGGCCATCGGCAGCAGGTACCAGTCGCGGAATTCCCGCCGGTATTTGCCGGCGTCGAGGAACTCCCCGAGAGACCAGCTGGCTGCGGTCCCCGCCAAGGCATACGCCGTGGCCTCGCGGTTGAAACGCAGAATGTCGGACAACATCCGCCAGAACCGCGGACGCAGCAGATTGCGGCGCTGTGCAAAAACCGCCGGCAGATTGCTGCCGGCCCACTCGATGTTTTCGGCATCAATCCGCACCGAGAAGGACATGTCGCTGGCACAGGACTTCACGCCAAGCAGCGTGAACAGGGCGATCAGGTTGGGATAGGTGCGGTCATTGAACACCAGGAATCCGGTATCGACCGGCGCGGTTACGCCGTCCAGCGTCACATCGACGGTATGGGTATGGCCGCCAAGGTAGGCATTCGCCTCGAACAGGGTGACGTGATGGACGCGCGACAGCAGCCAGGCTGCGGAGAGGCCGGCGATGCCGGCGCCAACCACGGCAATGCGCCGGCCTGCTGGGTATTGCTCCAAGCTGTTCATACCATTACTACCCCGAACCAGGCTGTTTGGATGTCCATGACAGAAATACCGACAGCTGGCTGCCGGCTGCGCTGCTGAAATGCCAGGCGGTGAGTTGACTTTGATTACTCATTGACCAATAATGTCCAGGTCAATGATGCATTCAAAGCGCTAAAATTCCCATTTTCAGGCAATTTTTACCTATTTTGTCCAAGACAATATGGAATCCGTCGTCGATTTTCCTAGGGATGCTCTCTACAACATCGCTGCCGTAGAACGCGATACCGGCCTGTCAAAAGACACCCTCCGCGTGTGGGAAAGGCGTTACGGATTTCCGACGCCGCTGCGGGACCAGCACGACGAACGGCTGTACTCCACCGAACAGCTCGAAAAGCTGCGCCTGCTGCGCCTGCTGATTGATTACGGCCATCGCCCCGGCAAAATCATCCAGCAGAGCAACAGCGAACTGGCACAGCTGATCGCTGCGCGCGCTCCGGACCAGGCACCTCCTCCCGATATCGCGGCTCTGCTGGATCTGCTGCTGAGCCACGACACGGACCGTTTCCGCGACGCACTGATGCAGGCCCTGATGAAACAGGGATTGCTGCGCTTTGTCACCGAAACAGTGGCTGCGCTCAATCACTGGATCGGCGAAGCCTGGCTCGCCGGGAAAATCGCCGTGTTTGACGAACACCTCTACGCGGAACACGTCCAGAACATCCTGCGCAATGCGATCATCGCCCAGCCCGGCCGCCGTTCGTCGCCGCGGGTGCTGCTGACCTCCCTGCCGGGGGAAAAACACCGTATCGGCCTGCTGATGGTGGAAGCCGTGCTCGTTGCCGAAGGCGGCTGCTGTGTAGCGCTGGGCACTGAAACACCCGTCATCGACATCAAGAACGCCGCACCAGCCTATGCCGTGGATGTCGTTGCGCTCTCATTCAGCAGCGCCTTCACCCAGAATGCGGCGGTCGCGGGCTTGTCGGAATTGCGCGCCCTGCTGCCGGAAACGATAGAAGTCTGGGGCGGCGGCGGCGCACTCGCCCGGGTTCGCAAAGCGCCGGCCGGCACGCTGTTGCTGCGCTCCTTCGACGACATGCGCTACGCGCTCGAACGCTGGCGCGTCGAGCATGCGCAGCGCTGACCACTACAAACCGCCATGCGCAAATCAGAACTTCCGGAAAAACCCTGCATTGCCTGCGGCCGGCCGATGGTCTGGCGGCGACGCTGGGCAAAAGTCTGGGATGCCGTCAAATACTGCTCGGAGCGCTGCCGGCGCAGCCGTTCATTATTGAAAGTGGCATGAATAATGACCCAAACATGCCCCTGCCCAGTTGGCAAATCAGGCCGTCAAGTTTTTGGCAAAGCCGATCATCATGCGTAACCTGATCCTCGTGCTCGGCGACCAGTTGAGCCTTGACAGCCCCGCGCTCGCCGGCATCGACCGCGCGCAGGACTGCGTGGTGATGATCGAGGCCGCTGACGAATCCACCCACGTCTGGAGCCACCGGGCGCGCATCACGCTGTTCCTGTCGGCGATGCGGCACTTCGCGGAACAGCTGCGCGCGCAAAAGCTTCCCTTGCGTTACCTCGCTCTGCTGCCCGCAGCAGCCGCGGCATCCAGCCTGGGGACAAGGCTCCGCACCGTCATCGACGAACTGCAGCCGGCGAGGGTCGTCATCTGCGAACCCGGTGAACACCGGATGCTCGAACTGGTCAAGACAACCTGCCGCAACGCCGGCGTGCGGCTGGATATACGCTCCGACAGCCACTTCCTTTGCAGCCGCGAGGAATTCGCGGAATGGGCAAAAGGGCGCAGGGAACTGCGCATGGAATTTTTCTACCGCCAGATGCGGCGCCGGCATGATGTACTGATGGAAATGGGCGAGCCTGCCGGCGGACAATGGAATTTTGACGCGGCAAACCGCGGCGCATTTCCGAGAACCGGCCCCGGCGCACTGCCGCAACCTCCCCGCTTCGCGCCCGACGCGCTGACACGGGAAGTCATCGCACTGGTCGGACAGCTTTTTCCGCAACATCCGGGTTCGCTCGAAACATTCTGCTGGCCGGTCACCCGCGCCGATGCGCTGCGGGCCCTGCAGGATTTCATCCGGCACCGCCTGCCGGCCTTCGGCCTCTACCAGGATGCGATGTGGACCGGCATGCCCTTCGGCTGGCATTCGCTGCTGTCGGCTGCGCTGAACCTGAAATTGCTCGATCCGCGGGAAGTCATCGCAGCGGCTGTGGCGGCATGGCGCGACGGCCACGCACCGCTGGCCGGGGTGGAAGGATTTGTGCGGCAAATCCTCGGCTGGCGCGAGTTCATCCGCGGCGTCTACTGGCTGGACATGCCGGGCATGCTTGAAGCCAATCATTTCGACCACCGGCGCCCCTTGCCGTCCTGGTACTGGACCGGCGAAACCGAGATGAACTGCCTGCGCGAGACCATCACGCAGACGATGCAGCATGGTTATGCGCATCACATCCAGCGCCTGATGGTGACCGGAAATTTCGCATTGCTCGCCGGCATCACGCCCCGCGCCGTGCACGAGTGGTATCTGGCGGTTTATGTTGATGCGGTGGAATGGGCCGAACTGCCCAATACCGCGGGCATGGCGCTCTACGCCAACGGCGGCCGTTTCACCAGTAAACCCTACATTGCATCCGGCGCCTACATCCAGCGCATGAGCAACTACTGCGACAGCTGCCGTTACGACCCGAAAATCAAAACCGGACCGCGTGCCTGCCCGTACACCACGCTGTACTGGAATTTTCTTGACCGCCATGAGCCGGCGTTCACCCGCAATCCCCGCACCGCGTTGATGGCGCGCAACATCACCCGCCTGACTAGCGGGGAACGTGGCGCGATCCGTGCAGCAGCCGGCAACATTCTGGCAACAATTGCGTGACCATAATATGCATTCCACTGCCCGCGAGGCCAAGGATCCCCTGATGCAGCCCGACACCGAGTTCATCACCACCAGCCGCATGCTCTACCCGGAGATTTTCAAGTCGCTGGAGCGCATCCGCTGGAACATGGCGGACGACATTCCGTGGGACAGTTTCGACGGCTCGCGGCTGTCCGACGAGCAGGCGCTGACCATCAAGATGAACGCCATCACCGAATGGGCGGCGCTGCCGGCCACGGAAATGTTCCTGCGTGACAACCAGCATGACAGCGATTTCTCCGCCTTCATGTCGGTGTGGTTTTACGAGGAACAGAAGCACTCGCTGGTGCTGATCGACTACCTGCGCCGCTTCCGTCCCGAACTGGCGCCGACACCGGAGGAACTGCATGCGGTCCGCTTCACCTTTGACCCGGCGCCGCCGCTGGAAACCCTGATGCTGCATTTCTGCGGCGAAATCCGCCTCAACCACTGGTACCGCCGTGCGATGCAATGGCACACCGAACCGGTGATCCGCCACATCTACAACCTGATCTCGCGCGACGAGGCGCGTCATGGCGGCGCCTACCTGCAATACATGAAACGCGCGCTGAACACCTTCGGCGAATCCGCGCGCGCCGCATTTGCCAAAGTCGGCGTGCTGATGGCCAGTTCCGGGCGCAGCGGCAAGCCCCTGCACCCGACCAATCTCCATGTCAGCAAGGGCCTGTTTCCCAACGATACGGTGCAAAGCAGGCTGCCGGATCCGGCCTGGCTGGAACGCTGGCTGGACGAGCAGATCTGTTTCGACCGCGAATGGGAGCAGAAAGTGGTCACGGTGATCCTGCACAACCTGTCGCTGCTGTTCGGCCGCACTTTTTCGTCGGTCAAGGACCTCAACCGTTTTCGCCGGGAAAACGCCACGGCCTGAGCCGCCGCGTTTGTCGCAGCAGTCGCGCACGCGTAGACTGCGCACTCATGCACGACACTCCGGATTTTGAAAAGCGCATCTGCACCCCCGCTGATGCCGCGCCGCGCGCCGCAAGGCTGCCGCAACCGCTGGTCTTCACCAACGGCGTCTTCGACATCCTGCACCGCGGTCATGTCACTTACCTGGCCCAGGCACGCGCGCTGGGCGCCAGCCTGGTGGTGGCGCTGAACAGCGATGCATCCGCCAGACGACTGGGCAAGGGCGCCGATCGGCCGGTCAACACGCTGGCCGATCGTGCCGCTGTCGTTGCGGCGCTGGGCAGCGTCGATCTGGTCACCTGGTTTGAGACGGACACGCCGCTGGAACTGATCCTCGCGCTGCGACCCGGCGTGCTGGTCAAAGGCGGCGACTGGTCGCCGGATGCGATGGTGGGCGCCAGCGAGGTGCGGCGCTGGGGCGGCAGCGTGCACTCGATTGCATTCGCCCATCAACGCTCAACGACAGATTTGTTGGAGCGCGTGCGCAGTACCGGGAAGAACTGAGCAAATACTCACTTTATTCCCGGATATTATTATAACTATTTGATTTATTTGAGTTTTATTACTTTGCCGGCAAGGCCGCCGGACAGCTGCCGGCCCTGATTTCGCTGGCCGGAAAACCACGCTGCAATTCCGTCAGGCGCTCAACGGTTGCGGCCACCGGCTCACGCACAAACCAGCTCACCTGTTTCAGCAGTTTTTCACGACGGGTGACCGTCGCCGAACGCACGCCCAGCTTGCGCAGGCGTTCCAGCTCGGTTTTCGCCGCTTCCTCGTTTTTGAACAAACCCAGCGATACCGCATTGCGCCACTGCCCGGCATCCGTCACGACAAAAAAATCCGCAATGCCCAGGGCCTTGAGTTCCCCGACCTTGCGGTCCACTTCACCCTTGGACTTGAGGGGGGCGATGTGCACCCAGTATCCGTCGACATCGGTCACCCGGCGCTGTGTGGACGCCGCAGGCAGTTCCAGCGCCGCCAGCGCGGCGTCCGCACGCGCCACCTCCGGGCCGGCAAAAGATCCCCATTCGATGCAGGCCGCCGGTGCCGCCTGCGCTGGCGGCACGCTCGCCACAGCCGGCGCGGGCTTCGTCGCGGCAGAAACTGCCGGCGCGACTGCCGAGACGGTTTCCACGCCCACGGACACAATTTTTTCCGGGCTGATCTGCAATGCGGCGATCTGCTGCGCCGCGGTGTCAGCCTCGCCCAGATAATGCTGCCAGGCAAAAAATCCCAGATTGGCGAACAGCAACAACAGCAACAGGATTCTCATCAACGATGCGCTCCGGGCTGCAGTGCAATCTGCAGCAAACCTTCCAGCACCAGATTATCCACAACCGTCACCGGCGCGTTAAGCCGTTTCTCGATCAGTTCCGCGCCGCCGCCTGACAGCATCACCGGCGGCGAAGTGCCCGTGCTCTCGGCAAGGTACTGAACCATGCGCCCGACCGCGCCGGCCAGTGCATTGACCGTGCCGCTGAATATCGCATCGCCGGTGTTGTCGGGGAAAAAATGGAATGCGCCTTCACGGGCCGCCAGATTGGCGGTATCCCGGGCCAGCGCATCACGCATCAGACGCGCACCCGGCACGATGCAGCCGCCGAGAAACACGCCTTCGCTGCTCAAGACATCCACGGTCATCGTGGTGCCGACATTCACCACCACGCAGGCGGCAGAGGCCAGATGCCAGGCACCGATCAGCGCCGCCCAGCGGTCCGGACCCAAAGTCGCCGGATCGGCATAGCCGCTGCTGATGCCGCATTGCGCAGCGGCGGCAACAATCCACTGCGGCTGCGGTGCCGCGGCATTCAACGCCGCGGCAACCTGCGAGCGCAGCTTTTCACCGGCCACATTGGAAATGACTGTGCGCTGCGCCGGGGGCAAGCCGGAAAATTCCTGCTTCAACTCCGTTGCGCGCGCCGTTTCCACCCAGCCCTGGCGCAGCCAGATACCGGACTCGCTGCAACCCCACTTGATACGGGTATTGCCGATGTCGATCGCGAGAATGTTCAAGCCCGCACCCCGCGCAAACTCACTTCTCCGCTGTGATGGCGCACGGTGCCGGCAGCGGTTTCGAGCAGCAGCACGCCATCCTGGTCAACGCCGCGCGCAGACCCGCTGAGCATTTCTCCGTTCGGCAGCAACAGGCTGACCGGCCGGTCCTGATAGGCATGCAGTGCCTGCCATTCCGTGCGCAGCGGCGCAAAACCCTCCCGCGAAAACTGCCCCAGCACCATGACCAGTTCCTGCAGAAGCCGGGCCAGCAGCTGATTGCGGTCCACCGCAGCGCCCGTTGCCGACTCGAGATCTGCCACGGGCTGATCCACTGCAACCAGTACGCCGGGATTCCGCCGCACATTGATGCCGATGCCGATCACCGCCGCGCTGGGTCCCAGCACATCGCCCTGCATCTCGATCAGGATGCCGGCCAGCTTGCCGGCTGGCAGCAGCACATCATTGGGCCATTTGAGCTGCGCGCCACCGGCACCCGCGGCACGCAGCACCCGGGCCAAAGCCACGCCGACGGCCAGGCTCAGGCCCGCCAGTTCACGCGCCCCCTGGGCAAATCGCCACAACAGCGAAAAAGTCAGCGTGCTGCCGATGGCGGACTGCCACACCCGTCCGCGCCGCCCGCGCCCTGCGGTCTGCGCCTCGGCCGCGAGCACCAGCCCGCTCTCGGCTCCCTCAGCCGCGCGCTGCATCAAGCGGGTATTGGTTGAATCCACGGTATCGAGAATTTCCAGCGAAAGGCCTGCCGCCGGTGCATTCAGCGCACGACGGATGCACTCCTGATCGAGCAGCGACACCGCGCGCTCCAGCCGGTAACCGCGGCCCCGGACTTTTTCAACCTGAAAACCGGCGCCGGCCATTTCCTGAATTCCGTACCAGACCGCACTGCGCGTGATGCCCAGCACCCGGGCCATGGCCTCGCCGGAGTGGAAATTGCCGTCCGCCAGCAGGCGCAAGGTCTGGAAAGCCGTGGTTTTCATCGCAGTCGCATAGCATAGCCCAAGGCAGCTAATATAACGATTCACCTTTGGGGGAGTCATGAAAACAACAACAGCGGTCGTTCTTGGCTGCATCCTGTCCGTCATCACGTTCCAGTCGTTTGCGCAAACCTATCCGGCAAAACCCATCCGCATCATCGTGCCCTTCCCTGCCGGCGGCACCTCCGACATCCTGACCCGTCTGATCGGCGCCAAGATGACGGAATCCTGGGGCCAGCAGGTGCTGGCCGACAACCGGCCCGGCGCCAACGGCAACATCGGCGCCGACATGGTCGCGCGCGCCGCACCGGACGGCCACACGCTGGTGCTGATGGATGTCGGCAATCTTGCAATCAGTCCCAGCGTGTTTGCGAAGATGCCCTTTGACATCATCCGGGATTTTGCGCCGGTCACCGTGGTCTCCTACTCGCCGCATATCCTCGCCACGCATCCGAGCATGCCGGCGAAGACCGTGAAAGAGATCATCACGCTCGCCAAGTCGCGCCCGGGCAAACTCAATTACGCCACCGGTCTCGGCGGCGCGCCGCACATGGCCGGCCTGATGTTTGCCTATCGTGCCGGCATCAACTGGGCCTACATTCCCACCAAGGGCGGCTTTGCCAACATCCTGCTGGTGACCACCGGCGAGGCCGATCTGCTGTTCAACGGCATGCTCGCCACCCTGCCGCACACCAAGAGCGGCCGCCTGCGCCTGATCGCGGTGTCGAGCGACAAGCGTTTCCCCACGCTGCCCGATACCCCGGTGGTTGCGGAAACACCGGGACTGGAAGGTTTTGTCACCGGATCCTGGCAGGGTGTGCTGGCCCCGGCGAAAACGCCGCCGGAACTGGTGGCAAAACTGCAGACCGAAATCTCGCGCATCATCAACCTGCCCGACATCAAGGAAAAACTCTCAAGCCAGGGCGCCGATCCGATCGGCAACAGTCCGGCGGAGATGGCGAAATGGCTGGCTGCGGAAAAAGACCGCTGGGCCAAGCTGATCAAGGCCACGGGGTTCAAGCTGGAGCAATAAGCCGGACTTTCAGCGCAGAAGTTGCCGATATCGTGAATCAAAACGAATTTCACCCTGCTGCCGGAGCGGACGCCTTGTTGCGGGCGGCCTTTGACGTGATGCGCATCGGCGTCTGCCTGGTCAATGCCCAGGGGCATTTTGTTTTTGCCAACCAGGCGTTCTGCGCCATGACCGGCTTCGCCCCGGATGAACTTGCAGGGCAGCACTGGACACTGGCGGCACCGGCCGACATCGCGGCAAAGGGCGATGCCTTCCTGCGGGCGGTACTCGCCGATTCCTCCGGCATTCCGGATCGATGGAAACTCAAACGCAAGGACGGGGTATTGCTGGATGCCTTGATCAGTTTCCGGCCCATGCAGCATGCCGGCGCACAATATGCCGTACTGAGCTTTTCAGACATCACAGAAACCAAGCGCGCCGATGACCGCATCCGCGACCATAATCGCGAACTCGAACGCAGCATCTCTGAACGCACCGCCGTCATCCGCCGCAACCGCAACGTCCTGCTGGAACTTGCCGCACTTGAAAAAAGTAACCGGTCACTGGCACTGCAGGCCATTCTCGGCGCGGGCGCCCGCACCCTGGACGTCGAACGGGTCAGCTACTGGCGCCTGTCCGGTGATGCAGGGGCCATCGAATGCGAAATGCTCTATGCGCTGTCGCGCGGCAGCGGGGACCCCTCATTTGCCGGCACACAGCTGACTGCAGTGCGTTATCCGCGGTATTTTGCGGCCATACTCAGAAACCAGCCCATCGTCGCTGCGCAAGCGCAGACCGACCCCGCAACCGCCGAATTCGCGCCTGACTACCTGGTATCGAAAAACATCAGCTCCATGCTCGATATCCCCGTCTGGCTGCGCGGCAAGGTCGTGGGCGTGCTTTGCCATGAACACGTCGGCCCGGCCCGGGACTGGACTGCGGAAGACATTGATTTCGCATCCTCGGCGGCAACCATGATTTCGCTGACGCTGGAAGAAGCGCGGCGGCATGAACTGAATGAAGCGCTGGTGCGTTCCGAAGAAAAATACCGCCATGTGGTCGAGAACGCGAGCGAGGCGATCGTCGTCGCCCAGGACGGCCGCATCCGCTATGCCAACCCGCAAACCTCACTGCTTTCGGGCTATCCGCCGGATGAGCTGCATGCCAAGCCTTTTCTGGATTTCGTTTTTGACGAAGACAAGCCGCTGGTCGCCGACAATTACATGAAGCGCCTGCGCGGCGAACCTGCTGCGACAAATTACGATTTCCGCATCATTGACAAGCATTCCCGCGTGCGCTGGCTGAGCATCAATGCCGTAACCCTCGACTGGGAGGGTCGGCCGGCAACGCTCAACTTCCTGACCGACATCACCGAGCGCCGGCGCGCAGAGGAGGAGGTGCGCCGTGCGCTGGTCAAGGAAAGGGAGCTGAACGACCTCAAATCCCGCTTCGTGGCCATGACATCCCATGAATTCCGCACGCCGCTGGCCACCATACTGTCATCGACCGAGTTGCTCGACCGGCACCATGAACGGCTGCCCCCCGGGGAACGAAAAACCATCCTCGGGCGTATTTCCGCCGGCGTTGAGCGCATGACACACATGCTGGAAAACGTCCTGATCATGGGGCGCGCTGAAACCGACGCGATGGATTTCGACCCGGCCCCGCTTGATCTGCCCGGACTGTGCCGCCAGATCATCGAGGAAGCACGGGTGCATGCCGGTGCCGCCCATGAAATCCGCTTTGAATTCTCCGGAGCACCTGAAACGGTTGAAATGGACGAGAAGCTGCTGCGCCATGCCCTGGGCAATCTTCTGTCGAATGCCCTGAAATACTCGCCGCAGGGCGGCCTCGTCACCCTTGATGCCGCGATTTCAGACAACGGCGTCACTTTCGAAGTCGCCGACTCCGGAATAGGCATTCCAATCCAGGATCATGAACGCCTGTTTGAGACTTTCCACCGCGCACGCAATGTCGGCAATATCGCAGGAACCGGACTCGGCCTGGCCATTGTCAAGAAGTCGGTTGAACTGCATGGCGGCCGCGTCGGATTCTCCAGTGAAGTCGGCAAAGGCACCCGATTCACCGTCAAGCTTCCACTGACCAGGCGATGATATGACTACCATACTGGTCATTGAAGATGAGGCCGCAATCCGCGAGAACCTGCGACAACTGCTGCAGCTTGAGGGTTATGCCGTAATCGAGGCTGCCGACGGCATCGCCGGTATCGAATCCGCACGGGAGCAGCATCCGGACCTGATTCTCTGCGACATATTGATGCCCGGAGTGGACGGCTATGGCGTACTCACGGAACTCCGCAGCAGCCCCGAACTGGCTGCAATCCCCTTTGTATTCCTGACCGCCAGCGCCAATATCGATGAACGATCACAGGCCTTGCAACGCGGTGCCGACGACTATCTGATCAAACCCTGCAAAATCACCGAACTGCTGGCCGCCATCGGCCGGCAGCTGGATAAAAAAACGAATGGCGGAAAAAAGCGATGACCATCAAAAACAAAAAAATCCTGATCATTGAAGACGAAGCCGACCTGCGCGCCAATATTGCGAGCTTTCTGCTGGCCGAGGGCTACGAAGTGTTTGTCGCGGAAGACGGAAAGCAGGGTGTTGACATTGCCATCCAGGAACTGCCGGACATTGTGGTCTGCGACATCGCGATGCCCGAGATGGATGGATTCGGCACGCTGTTCAGTCTTCGCGAAAATGTCACCACCTCGCATATTCCATTCATTTTTCTGACGGCAAGCAACCGCGTTTACGACCGCAAATTCGGTTTTGAGCTGGGCGCCAACGACTACATCACCAAGCCTTTTACCTTTGACTCGCTGCTCGCCGCCATTGACCGGCGGCTGTCCGCATGAAACGCCAGATCATCGCCATAGGCGGCGCTGCGCTCCCGCTGGACCTCGACAACCTGCTGCTGATCGACTACTTCCTGAAACAGACCGGCAGGCGCAAGCCGAAGGTCTGTTTCATCGGCACTGCGCACGGCGATGCCGACGCCGGACG
>CAZSIR010000010.1:0-36378 GCA_964606765.1 uncultured Bordetella sp.
AACCACTGGCTCAACAACATCCAGGACTGGTGCATCTCGCGCCAGCTGTGGTGGGGCCATCGTGTGCCGGCCTGGTACGATGACGACGGCAAGATCTACGTCGCGCACGACGAAGCCGAAGCGCTGCGCCAATCGGGCGGCAAACCGCTGAAGCAGGATTCCGACGTGCTCGACACCTGGTTCTCGTCGCAGCTGTGGTGTTTCTCCACGCTCGACTGGACCCCGGAATGGCCTGCGAAATCCAATCCTGCACTCGACCTCTACCTGCCGTCCTCGGTGCTGGTCACCGGTTTCGACATCATTTTCTTCTGGGTCGCGCGCATGGTGATGATCACCAAGTACATGACCGGCAAAGTGCCCTTCCATCATGTCTATGTGCACGGCCTGGTGCGTGACGCCGAAGGCCAGAAAATGTCCAAGTCCAAGGGCAACACGCTGGATCCGCTGGACCTGATTGACGGCATCGGCATCGACGCGCTGGTCGCCAAACGCACGGCGGGCCTGATGAATCCGAAACAGGCCGAGTCCATCGCCAAACGCACCCGCGCCGAATTCCCTGAAGGCATTCCCGCCTACGGCACTGACGCGCTGCGTTTCACCTTCGCCAGCCTCGCCAGCCTCGGCCGCGACATCAAGTTCGACCAGAAACGCTGCGAGGGTTACCGCAATTTCTGCAACAAGCTGTGGAACGCCACGCGCTTCGTGCTGATGAACTGCGAAGGCAAGGACACGGGGCTGGATGCCAGTGCGCCGGTGGAACTCACGACGGTGGACCGCTGGCTGATCAGCCGCCTGCAGCGCGCCGAAGCCGAGGCGCAGGATGCCTACCGCGAATACCGTTTCGACAATCTCGCGCGTACGATCTACGAGCTGGTGTGGGACGAATACTGCGACTGGTACCTTGAATTGGCCAAGGTTCAACTCGCCAACGGAAACGACGCGCAAAACCGCGGCACCCGCCGCACGCTGGTGCGCGTGCTCGAGACCATCCTGCGCCTGGCACATCCGGTGATTCCGTTCATCACCGAGGAACTGTGGCAGAAAGTCGCGCCCCTCGCCGGCAAAAGCGGCGCCAGCATCATGCTGCAGAAATACCCGCAGCCCGAAGCCGCAAAAATCGACGGCGCCGCCGAGCGCGACATCAGCCTGCTGAAGCAGCTGGTATCGGCCTGCCGCACGCTGCGCGGCGAAATGAACATCTCCCCCGCACAGAAACTGCCGCTGCTGGCCCAGGGTGATGCCGCGCAGATACGCGCGCATGCGCCGCACCTGATGGCGCTCGCCCGGCTTTCGGAAGTCCTGGTGGTCAACGAACTGCCGGCGGATGACGCCCCGGTATCCATCGTCGGCGACATCAAGCTGATGCTGAAAGTGGAAATCGACGTCGCCGCCGAGCGCGAGCGCCTGGCGAAGGAAATCGCCAGGCTTGAGACTGAAACCGCCAAGGCACGGACCAAGCTGGCCAATGAGAGTTTTGTCGCCAAGGCCCCGCCGCTGGTGGTCGCCCAGGAAAAGGAACGCCTCGCGCGCTTCTCGACGACACTCGAACAGATGCGCGCACAGCTCGCCAAGCTCGGCTGATCGCGCGCAGACGGCGCAACGCGGCACCATGGATTTCCGCCACACGCTGCGCGCACTGCGTTACCGCAATTACCGGCTGTTCTTTGTCGGGCAGTCGCTGTCGATCATCGGCAACTGGATCCAGCAGATTGCAATGGCCTGGCTGGTCTACCGCATGACCGAGTCGGCCTGGCTGCTCGGCGTGACCGGGTTCGCCGGACAGATCGCCATCCTCGTTTTCGCGCCCTTCGGCGGACTTTGGGCCGACCGCTTCGACCGCTACAAACTGCTGCTGCTCACGCAGATCCTGTCCGCGGTGCCGCCGCTGCTGCTGGCAGTGCTGGCTTATACCGGCCTGATCGCCGTCTGGCACATCATCGTCATGGCCCTGCTGCTCGGCATCATCAACGCCATCGATACGCCGATACGCCTCACCTTCACCACGGAAATGGTGACGGCCAGGGAAGACCTTGCAAGCGCCATCGCGATGAATGCGCTGATGCAGAATGCCGGGCGCATGATCGGCCCGACCGTGGCCGGCCTGCTGCTCACGGTTTCCACCGAAGCGTTCTGTTTCGTGGCGAACACGCTGAGCAAGGCCGTCATCGTCGCCATGGTGCTGTCGATGACCCTTGCGCCGCAACTGCGCAAGCGCCCGACGGCATCGCCCTGGCAGCAGCTCACCGAGGGCGCCCGCTACGCCTGGAACCTGGTGCCCGTGCGCTGGCTGCTGCCGATGGTCGCAACCATCAGCTTCATGGTGACGCCCTACCAGACCCTGATGCCGATCTTCGCCGCCGAAGTCTATGGCGGCGGCGCGGACATGCTCGGCTTCCTGATCGGCGCCGCCGGCGGCGGCGGCGTGATCGGCATGCTCGCACTGGCTTCGCGCCGCGGCGTGCGCGGACTGACGCGCTGGATCATCGCCGCCTCGCTGTCGGCCGGGCTGGGCGTGCTGGTGTTTGCGCTGTCGCCCTGGCTGCCGCTGTCACTCGCCGCGCTGGCCGTGGCCGGCTTCGGCGTGGTCGTCAACGGCATGTCGGTGAGCACCATGATTCAGACCATCGTCGATGACCGCATGCGCGGACGCATCATGGGCATTTTCTCGATGGCCTTTCTCGGCATGTACCCGCTGGGCAGCCTCGCCGGCGGCGCACTGGCGACACACATCGGCGCGCCGGCAACACTCGCCATCGGCGGCGGCCTGTGCACCGTGGCGGCGCTGCTGTTGTGGCGACGCATGCCAGCCCTGCGCGCGCACCTGCGGCCCATCTATGAACGCCTCAAAATAAATCAATAAAAACAAATACTTGCAACAAATCTGTCGGCGACGGCAACTGTCCGCAAATGATGCGCTGCTAGACTGCCGCAGATGGATGTACTGACACTGGCTTTGATCACCGGACTGGGCTGGACCAGCGGATTGCGCTTTTATGCCGTGCTGTTTTGCCTCGGTCTCCTGCAGCGCAGCGGCATGCATGCACTGCCCGGCGAACTCGACATGCTGGGGCATCCCTGGGTGCTCGCCGTTGCCGGATTGCTGTTCGCGACAGAATTTTTTGCCGACAAGATTCCCGGATTCGATTCACTGTGGGATGCCGTGCACACCTTTATCCGCATTCCCGGCGGCGCCCTGCTCGCTGCGGGCGCGGTGGCCGGCGGCGATCCGGGGCTGGCGCTCGCCGCGGGCCTGCTTGGCGGCACAGTGGCGGCCGGCGCCCATTTCACCAAAGCGGCCAGCCGGGCACTGATCAATACCTCCCCCGAACCCTTCAGCAACTGGGCCGCCTCGTTCAGCGAAGACGCCGTTTCACTGGGCGCGTTATGGCTCGCGCTGAAATTCCCGCTGCTGTTCCTCGGCCTGCTGCTGCTGTTCGCGCTGGTCGCCCTGTGGCTGCTGCCGAAACTGTGGCGCGGCCTGAAGCGCGTCGCCGCACTGATCTTTCGCGCGCCGGATCGCGCCTGACACGGCAATCAGGGAAACACCCCCGGGCGCCACTCAGTAAGTTCCGGGCGGGAACGGCACCTTCCTGCCGACCAGGCTTTCGAGCATCTGCAGCTCGGCATCGGTATGGTTGACCACCGGCGCCGCCTGCATCATGTTGACCATGTCGGGCGTCCCTTTGCCGTAGATATAGCGCGGCTGGTCGTGGCGCTTGGTGCGCACGGTTTCCGCCGCGGCAGGGTCGTCCACCGGCGTCAGCACCGCCTCGCCGTAACAGGTGCAGGCATAAGTGCGCTGCGCCTCGGTTTCGACGTAAATGCCGGTACCGCGGATGCCGATGGTGGCCGTCGTGGTACGGATCTCGCGGCGTGCGCCGGATTCAAAAACCGACAGCATCGCACCGGTGATGATGCGCAGCACCGTCACCGCGCCGCGCGCGGCCGCCGATCCGAACTCGATCCGGCTGTTGGCGCGGACCAGAAAAGCATCGCGCTCGGCGACGAACACCAGTTCGCCCCCCTTGCCGGTGACGATCACATCGCCGGGCGCAACGCGCTGCCCGCGCTCCGCCGGCCTGCCGTTGATGCTCACCTCACCCTTGATCTGCGCGACACCCGCCGGCAACTGGCCCGCGGCCAGCGCCGCCCGCAACCGCGTCATGCCCGCGGCGGCAACAGCCGCAGCCGTCGCGCCGCGCAGCCAGGCGCGGCGGCCCGGTCGGAAAACAGGATCAGCGGTGCGTCGCGGCACGCTTATTTTTTCTTCATCAGAAAAATGAATTCTTTTTCCACGGCCTCGGAAGACAGCAGGTCGTTTCCGGTCTGGCGCGCGAAGGCCTGGAAATCCTTCACCGAACCCGGGTCGGTGGCCATGATCTTCAGCACCTGGCCGGTGGTCATGTCGGTCAGCGCTTTCTTGGTGCGCAGGATCGGCAGCGGGCAGTTCAGCCCGCGCGCATCGAGTTCTTTGTCAAACTGCATGTCAGCCTCGTTCCGTAAACAATCTCAATCAGAAAACAGCACAGGGATTCCGCGCCGGCGCCGCAGGCGCCGTGCGGTTTTCTGCAATTATAGTCTGGCTTCGATGCGGCGCCGCGGAGCTGCGCGCGCTCAGGCGGGCGTGCCGACGGCCCGCTGCTTGAGCAGTTCGCGCAATTCCTTGTTGCGCGACTGCAGGTCGCGCGCCAGCTGCACGGCGACCATGTACTGCAGGTGATGCGCGATCGCCGGCGCCGACCGGAACAGATCCCGGTAATCCGGCCATGACAATTCTGCGACCGTGACCGGCTCCTTGGCCACTGCACCCCAACCGGCAGGCATGTTCTCGACCAGCGACAGCAATCCGAACATCTCGCCAGCATGCAGGTCGCGCGCCTCCTGCGGCGTGCCCGTCGCCTCGTCGACATGAATGTTCTGGATGGCCCCCTCGACCAGCAGGTAAAGCGCCTCGCCCTGTTCACCCTGGGTGATGAATGCATGTCCCGCGGGATGACTGGAAACAATCATTTTCGATGCCAGCGCATCGATGTCGCCCGCGCTGAAATGCTCGAACGCGGGCAGCGTTTTCATAAATTGCGTGATATCCATGATCCGTGCTCGTTGGCAGTTTGTTGAAACCCGTTGTTGCTGCAAAACAGTCCAGGCTTGCTGGCGGCGCCACTCTCTCTCAATCAACGACCTGAAGGCGTGTGCGCTCGGTCGCTACGCTCCCGACGCGCTCGCCCATCACTTTTTCAACAGACTGCTAGGTCCCGGGCACGCGGCCAAAAAACGACTTGATCCAGTTCTTGCCGCCCGGCGGCAGCGTTTCCGCGGGATCGAACTGGGGCGGGAGGGCATTGCCCTCTTTCAGGTCGGCGAAGGACTTCACGGATGCGCGCAGCCGGTCCGCCAGCATGCTGACAAAATGCTCCAGCAGCACGCTGGCAATCGCATAATTGGCGGCAATCAGGTCTTCAAAGGCCTGGTGGCGCAGGCGCAGCATCCTGACCGGGGTCAGCGACGTCACCGTCGAACTGGCCTGCTGCTCGCCGCTCAGCACCGATACCTCGCCCAGCACCTGTCCCGGGCCGATCACGCCCAGCTTGATCGCCCGGCCGTTTTCCTCGACCGTGATCGAGACCTCGCCTTCCATGATCAGATACAGAGAATCGACGGGCATGCGGTCGCGGATGATGACCCGGTTCGCCGGCAACTCCAGTTTTGACGTCGCCGCCAGCAGGCTGGCGACATTGTCCTGCCCCAGGGCGGCCGCCCATCGCGGAAATTTTTTCTCGAATTCTTCGTTCATATCCCTGTTCCCATGCCTGTCTTGGTGCATGCGTCCGTGCCTACCCGGGCGCGCGCCGGACCGGCGCAGACTGCAATGCGGACCTGCCGGCTTCCCGGCTTTTCAAAAACAAATGCACCCTACCATACCAGCCGTTTCCGCAATTATGAAAAACTGCCGTTTCAGGCTTGGAATTCTACCCTCCCGGACGACGATAACTTGCTGAACAGGGTGCCGGGATGGGCTAAAATCCGGGGCATTCCACTATAAAAATCGGATATCGCATGAACAGGGTTGCCGCTGCTGTACTGACAGGGGGAATGCTCCTGTCGTTCTGCCTCCCCGCGCACGCCGATCTGGCGCAGGGACTCGCCGCCTACCGCAAGGGCGATTATGTAACCGCCCTGAAGGAATGGCAGCCGCTGGCGACCAAGGGCAATGCCGACGCCCAGAACAACATGGGGGTGCTCTACGAAAAAGGCCAGGGCGTGGAGCGCAACTTCGTCGAGTCCGTCAACTGGTACCGGCGCGCCGCCGACCAGGGCCATGCCCAGGCGCAGAACAATGTCGGCGTCATGTACGAAAAAGGCCTGGGTGTGAAACCGGACGCGAAGGAAGCCGCGGGCTGGTACCAGAAGGCCGCGCAGCGCGGCAATGCCAACGCCCAGAACAACCTCGGCGTGCTCTACTTCGGCGGCCGCGGCGTGCCCCAGGATTACGCGCAGGCCATGCAGTGGTACCGCCGCGCCGCCGCGCAGAACAGCACCAACGCCATGAACAACATCGGCGTGCTGTTCGAACGCGGCCTCGGCGTGCCGCAGAATTACACCGAAGCCGCACAGTGGTACCGCCGCGCCGCCGAACGCGGCCAGCCGCAGGCGCAGAACAACCTCGGCGTGCTCTACGAAAAAGGCCAGGGCGTGCCCGCCGACATGTCGGTCGCGCTCAACTGGTACCGCAGCGCGGCCGAACAGGGCCATGCCCAGGCGCAGAACAACCTCGGCGTGCTTTATGGCAGCGGCCGCGGCGTGCCGGTCAACATGGCGCAGGCTTACGTCTGGTTCAGCCTCGCCGCCGCGCGCGGCAACCCTGATGCAGCCAACAACCGCGAAGCCGCGGACCGCCGGCTGACAGCGGAACAGCGCGAAGAAGCACAGGCGGCCGTGCGCGCCTGGAAGCCGAAGCTCGCCGCCAAATAACAGTCCGTAAACAAGCAGTCACGCCCGCCGACTGATGCGACCCGCGGAAATCCCTGCCGTGGCCACAGATCGCCGGTTGCCGAAGGGGACGGAAGCCAAGTTGTCGCAACACGCCTCATTTCGCACTTCCCGCGTGTTGCGCGCTGCGCTGCTGCTCGCCGCCGGCTGTGCCGCAGCGCCGGCCTGGGGCCAGTTCATCACGCCGGGCGCAGTGCTCGACACCATTCCCGGCACCAAACCCGTGCTGCCGCCGACGCCCGCCGAAGTTATTTTCCCCGCCTCGCGGCCCGACGCCACGCATGACCCTGCCGCGCCGCGCTTCACCGTCAACGCCTTCGAGTTCGTCGGCAATTCGGTCTACACGAAACAGCAGCTCAAGCAGCTGACCGAACGCTTCATCGATCTCGAGCTGAACCTGTACGACCTCAATCGCGCCGCGGACAGCGTGACCCGCCTCTACCGCGAGACCGGTTACCCGATTGCACGGGCCATCATCCCCGCGCAGAAAGTCGCGGACGGCATCGTCCGCATCGAAGTGATTGAAGGCCGCATCTCCGGCATCAGCATTGCCGGCAACGACCGCTATTCCGACCAGCTGATTGCATCGCGCATCAGCGAACTGCCGAAAAACGAAATCATCACGCTCGACCGGCTCGAACGCAGCCTGCTGCTGATCAACGACCTGCCGGGACTCACGGCGCGCGCAACGCTGGCGCCGGGCGCCGAGTTCGGCACCACCGACATGGTCATCCGCGCCGAGGAGAAATCCATCGCCGGCGCGGTGAACTTCGACAACCAGGGGCTGAAGGAAACCGGCCAGCTGCGCCTCGACGCCGGCATGGACATCAACAATCCGTTCGGCATCGGCGACCAGCTCAACTTCCGCGGCATCAAGACCGAACACGACCTGCTGTCCTACGGCCGCATCGGCTACAGCCTGCCCGTTGCCAGCAACGGCACGCGCCTCAGCGGCAATTACTCGCGCGTCAATTACGACATTGCCGGGCAGTTTGCCGCGCTGCAGATTTCCGGCGAGGTCACCACCACCGAACTGGCGCTGACCTATCCCTATGCGCGCAGCCGTTCCCGCAACATCGTGTTCGGCGTCGGCTGGCGCCGCACCGAAGCCTCGCAGCGCACGCTGGGCATCCAGACCTCGGACACCCGCATCGACCTGCTGAACCTGACGGCACTGGGCAGCTGGGTGCATGAGGATTCGGCACTGACCAATGCCTCAGCGACCTTCTCCAGCAACGGCAAGGACAATCCGGGATTCCGCCAGGACGCACAGGCTGCGAAACTCGACATCGACGCCAGCCACCTGCGCGCGGCCTCGAAAAACTGGGACTTCTACCTGCGCACGCGTTTCGTTTTTTCCAAGGACCGGCTGGCCGACACCGAAAAATTCTTCCTCGGCGGCCCCGGCAGCGTGCGCGGCTACCGCCAGTCCGAGCTGCGCGGCGACGACGGCTGGCTCGCCACGGTGGAATTGCGCCGGCAGTTCGTGCTCAGCAATACCGCGGGGATGTTCAGCCTGTTTTATGACGAAGGCGCGGCCAAGGCCAATGGCTTCACCCGCTTTGACAGCCTCCGCAGCGCCGGTGTCGGCGCCGCCGTGTTCCCGCACAAAAACCTGCGCGCCAACGTCGAATACGCCCACCCGATCAGCGACCGTGTTTCCTCTGACGGCAAGCGTGGCCGGGCGTGGTTCACGCTGGGCATGAGCTTCTGAGCGAAAACTATTGTAAGTATATGATTTTATTGATATTTTTAGCAATCGCCGGGCATGCATGCCCTGCTATACTCGACACCAATTCATCGCCTCGGATCTGAACCGGAAGAATTCGTGAGCACCGCCCGAAAATCACGCCCGCTTCAGCATCACGCCTCACCGCGTCCGGCGCGCATCCCGCGTCCTGCGCCCCTGCCCGCCGCACTGGCCGCGATCGGTTTCTGCACCCTGCTGCTCTCTGCGCCGCTTGCGGCGCAACAGCTGCCCAGCGGCGGCAGTGTCGTCAGCGGCAGCGCCAGCATCCAGAACACCAGCGCCACCCAGCAGCTCATCACCCAGGGCAGCGACAAGGCCATCATCAACTGGCAGGGTTTTTCCATCGGCCAGGGCAACAGCGTGCAGTTCGTGCAGCCGGGCGCCGGCTCGGTGGTGCTCAACCGCGTCGTCGGCAGCGACCCTTCTTCGATCTTCGGCAGCCTCTCGGCCAACGGCCAGGTATTCCTCGTCAATCCGCAGGGCATTTATTTCAGCCCGACCGCGAGCCTCAATGTCGGCAGCCTGATCGCCTCCACGCTGAACATCCGCAACGAGGATTTTCTCGCCGGCCGCTACAGCTTCACCCGCGACCCGAATTCCCCCGCCACCGCATCGGTCATCAACGAAGGCCTGATCCGCGCCCGTGAAGGCGGCTATGTCGTGCTGGCCGGCGACTACGCCGCCAACCGCGGCATCATCGAAGCCCGGCTCGGCACGGTGGCGCTGGCGGCGGGCTCCAAAGTCACGCTTGATCTCCAGGGCGACAGCCTGATCAACCTCGCCGTCAACGAAAAAACCGTGGCCTCGCTCGCCGGCGTCGACAACAGCGGCGCGCTGCATGCCGAAGGCGGCCGCGTGGTGATGACCGCGGCAGTGGCCCGCGACCTCGCCGGCACTGTCGTCAACAACACCGGCGTCATTCGCGCCAGCGGCACCGTCAGCAAGGACGGCGCGATTTATCTGGTCGGCGCAGGCGGCGATGTCCAGGCCGGCGGCAGCCTCGATGTCAGCGGTGTGCGCGGCGGCAGCGTCAACATCCAGTCCAGCGGCACCACGCTGGTCTCGGGCAATATCGCCGCCACCGGCAGCGCCGGCAAGGGCGGCAGCGTGCAGGTGCTCGGCGAGCGCGTCGGACTGGTCGACAGCGCCGCCATCGATGCCTCGGGCGCCAGCGGCGGCGGTACTGTGCTGGTCGGCGGCGACTACCAGGGCAACAATCCCGGCGTGCAGAATGCGCAGCGCACCTACGTCGGCGCCGAAGCGACCATCAAGGCCGACGCCACGCAGAACGGCGACGGCGGCAAGGTCATCGTCTGGGCCGATGACGTCACGCGCTACAACGGCACGATCTCCGCCCGCGGCGGCGCAGCGGGCGGCAACGGCGGCTTTGCCGAAGTCTCAGGCAAGGAATCGCTGGTGTTCAACGGCGCCGCGGATTTGCGCGCGCCGCTGGGGGCGACCGGCACGCTGCTGCTGGATCCGAAAAACATTCGCATCACGGCTGGCGGCGCCGACCCCGTTGCAAGCAATGACGCGTTCGGCGACAACGCTACCGGTACATCCAATTTGAGTTCGGCCAACGTGGTTGCCGCGCTAACCACTACAGCCCTCGCGCTGCAAGCCAACACCGACATCTCGGTCGAAACCAATATCGCCGCCGGCGGCACGGCGAACGACCTGACGCTGAATGCCGGTCGTCATATTATTTTCGGCACGACAAACGCGGGGGGATTTGCCACGCCTGGCATAGATCCGACCGCTACAACGGGCGCTGTCACACTGACCATGGGCGGGGGTTCATTCACGGCTACCGTCAACGACGCCGGCGCCACGGCCGCACAACGCGACCCCGGCGCCGCGCAGTTTTTCATGGCCTCCGGTTCGGCGATCAATGGCGCCACCTCAGGGGTCAGCATCACCCAAGGCTCGCTGGGCGCGGACTCCTCGGGGGGCACCAGCGTCAACGCCAATACCGGCGCGTTCAATGTCGCGAACATCAACGGCGGCCCGATCACGATTTCCGCCTTCAACAACGTCAACATCAACGGCGCGCTGGCCAGCAACAACAACGCGGTCAACATCACTGCCGACGGCAACCTGGGCGTGGCCGCGTCCGGCTCCATCACCAGCGGCGCCGGCACCACCACGCTGAAAACCACGGAAAACCTCAACGCCGACGCCAGCATCAACCTCGCCGGCAACGTCAGCGCCACCACCGGCAAGGTCGTGCTGAACTCCGCCGACGCCATCACCCAGACAGCAGGCGGCATCACGGCCGCCCAGCTGCGGGTCATGGCCGCGTCCGGCAGCACCGATGACGCCGTCGACCTCAGCGGCAGCAACAATGTCGGCACCATCGCCGCCACCAAAAGCGACACTGCCGCCGGGTCCGGCGGCATCTCGACCTTCAACTTCAACAACGGCGCCAACACGCTGACGGTGGGCACGGTGGATGCGGTTTCCGGCATCACCGCAACGCCCACACCGCCCGCCACCGGCCTGGTCACACTGACCGCCGGCGACCTGGTGATCAATCAGGCCATCAGCACGGGATCCGGCACGGGCGTGGTCACGCTGCAGCCCAATCTCAACACCAATGTCAGCATTGGCGGCGCCGGCGGCTTCAACCTGTCGCAGCCGGAACTGGACCTGGTCACCACCGGCGTATTGCGCGTGGGCCGCAGTGACGGCACCGGCAATCTCGCCGTCGGCGGCGGCGCCGCGATCACCAACGGTCCCAACTGGAGCGCGCTGATACTGCGTGCCGGCAGCGGCGGCATCAGCCAGACCCAGGCGCTGACCGTGACCAGCCTCGGCGCCGAATCCAGCGGCGCCGTCACGCTCAACAATGCCGGCAACGCGGTCACCACCTTCGCCGCGAACCTGACCGGCGCCGGCGCCCTGCAATACACCGAATCGAATGCGCTGACCGTGGGCAGCGTCGGCCTTGACGGCAGCAACAACGCGATACCCGGCGTGACCGTCAGCGGCATCACCACCAACAATACGAATGCCACGCTGGCCACCGGCGACGCCATCACCATCAGCCAGAACATCAATGTCGGAACCGGCGTGCTGACGCTGGACGTCACCCAGAACGGCGCCATCCAGAGCCCGGGTTCGGTGATCACGACCACCGGCGCCGGCGGCGTGCGCCTGCTCGGCAACACGCTGAACCCCAACACCTTCAACCTGAACCAGAACAACGACATCACCAACCTGGCGGTGAACACCAATGGCTCGCTGACTTTCCGCAATGCCTCTGCCAGCAAGACCCTGACCGTGGGCAGCGTCGGCGGCACCAACGGCATCACCACCAACGGTTCGTCGGTGACGCTGATTGCCGACGAAATGGCGTTCACGCAGAACATCACCACCGCCGACGGCTCAGTGCAGCTGACCACCAATGATGTCGCGCGCGCCATCAACCTCGGCACCGCGACCGCGGGACTCAACCTGTCCGACGCCACGCTGGAGCGTGTCGTCAGCGGCAACGGCAGCCTGACCATCGGCGACAACGCGCACACCGGCTCGATCACCGTATCCGGCGAAACCGTCAACCCCAGCAACGTCAGCGGCGGTATCGTGCTGCGCAACGTCAACAGCAGCATCAACATCAACAGCGTGCTCAGCGCCGGCGCGGCCGGGGTGCAACTGATCGCCGATGGCGACGACCCGACCACGGCGACCAGCGGCGTCATCACCCAGGGCCTCAGCGGCGGCATCGTCGCCGGGCCGCTGATTACCCAGTCCAAGGGCGGCACCACTCTGAACACGCTGGCCAACAACGCCGTCACCAATTTTGCCGCCTTCGAATCCGGCGGCGGCAACGTCGCTTTCGCCAACACCGGCAACCTGACCATCAGCAGCGTCGGCCTTGGCACCAATGACAATGTCGGCAGCGTCACGATCGACACCACCGGCACGCTGGGCACCACCGGCCTCATCACCACCCATGCCACCAGCAGCAACGTGACGCTGTCCTCGGGCGGCGCGATGACGCTGAACCAGGACATCAATGCCGGCAGCTCGGGGACGCTGACGCTGAGCTCCAGCAGTACAGTGGACCAAGCAGGCGGCAAGTTCGTCGCCAACGCCAACAGCGGTGGCGGCAGCATTGCCAACCTGCTGCTGACCCGGCGCGGCGGCGCGGGTGGCGGCGACTTCACCTTCCCCTACCTGGAACCGCCGCCGACGCTCCCTGCAACCATCACGAACAATGTCGCCACCATCGCGGCCGACATCAACGGCAAACTGGAATACGGCAATGCCGGCGCCCTGACGGTCGGCACCGTCGGCGCCACCAGCGGCATCAGCAGCAATGGCAACAATGTCACGCTGACGTCCGGCGGCAACCTGACCCTGAACAACAACATCACCGCCACCGGTGCGGTCATCGACCTCACCGCGTCTGGTATCACCAGCACTGGTGGCGCAGTCATCGCCAATTCGCTGGCCGTCCGCGACAACAACACCACCAACTTCGGCGTATACGCGCTGGGCGGCAGCATCGACAGCATTGCCGCCGACGTCAACGGCCTGCTGTCCTACGCCGACGCCGGCGCACTGACCGTGACCTCGGTTGCAGGTCTGTCGGGCATCCAGACTCGCGGTGGCGGCGTGGTGCTGACCAGCGGCGGCACTACCGACGTCGCCAACCAGATTTCACTGCTGCAGAAAATCGACACCCGCAGCACCCCGGGCACCGGCAGCGCCGGCACTGGCGGTTCCGTAACCCTGACCGCCAATGGTGGCGGCGTGAACCAGACCAGCGGTTCCATCACTGCCAACAGCCTGGCCCTGCTTGGCTCCGGAAACTTTACGCTGGACAGCGACCCCGGCCTGGGCGGGGCCAACACCGTCGACAATGACGTCAACGTCTTCGCCGCTGGCGCCGCCGCCAACAGCGCAACCACGGGATTGATGAATGTCGCCTACCGCGACATCAACGCCGTTTCCATCGGCACCACCGGCGGCGCCTCCGGCCTCACCACCCGGGGCGGCAACGCCACCGTCATTGCGGAAAGTGGAACCCTGACCGTCAACAGCGCTGTCGACACGCGGACAACCCCGGGTTCAGGCGCAACAACGACGGGTGGCGATATCACGCTGACCGCAACCGGCGGCAACATCGCGCTCAACGCAAACATCACCGGCGATCTCGTCAACTTCAGCACCACGGGCAGCATCCCGACGGCATCCGGCGTCATTGTCGACGCCACAGTGAACACCGCCAATCTCGCCGGCGAAATATGGCGGGGTTACGGCGCGGACACAACGCTCACCAACACTCCCGCCGATAACTTAAGCGCCAACACCGTGGTGATCTACACCACCAATGGCGCCGACGTCACCCAGGCCGCGGGAAACACGATCACCGCAAACAACCTGATCTTTTTCAGCTACAACGGCGACTCGGTATTCAATTTCACCGCCGGCACCAACAACGTCCAGAACTTCGGCGCCAGCAGCAATTTCTTCAATTTCTTCCTGAATACTGCCAGTGCGCAGGTCAACCTGAACACGACCGGCGCGCTCAACGTCACGGCGCTGACCCCGACCCAGTACTACTCGGGCACCGCCAACGGCATATTCAGCAACAACCAGAATGTGACGCTGAACACCAACGGCGCGCTGGCGCTGACCGCACCGATCAACGCCGGCAGCGGCAACGTCAGCCTGAACGTGCCCAGCGGCGGCATTTCGCAGACCGCGGCCGGCGCCGTCACTGCCAGCACGCTGTTCATCAGCAGCCCGAACTCGGTCAATCTCGGCGTGGCCAACAACAACATCACCACGCTGGGCAACGCGGTCACCGTCAACGATGCTCTGTTCAGTCTGCGGGAGGCCGACGGCGTCACGCTGGATTCCATCAACGTCGCCAACAACGGTGCCGCCACGGTGAATGTCACTTCCGGCGGCGTCATCACCCTGCCGACGGCAAAAAGCATCAGCGCCACCAGCAACGGCAACGTGGCCGCCGCCAACGTGACCCTCAACGGCGCCAACGGCGTGAGCATTGCCAGCCCGATCTCCGCCACCGGCGGCGGCGCCAGCAGCAGTGTCAATGCCGGCGTCAACCTGATCAGCAACAACGGGCCGGTGACGATGAATTTCGGCGCGGGCATTTTTGCCACCGACAACGGTCCCGCCACGGCCGCCGGCGCCGCGCCGCACAGCGCCGAAGTGGTGATCACCTCGGGCCTGCGCAACGCCTGGGTCGCCAATTGCGCATTCAACGACGTGTGCACCAGCACCGTGGGCAATATTGTTGCGACATCCAACAACGGCCGCGCAGTCATCGATGTCTTCGGCCAGGGCGATGCCTTCAATGGCGTCAATGTCGTGGGCGCGCTGACGGCCACCGGCCAGACCCGCCCGCTGATCAACCTCGACGCCAAAACCCAGGACAGCGACGGCAACGAACTGACCTCGACCGGCAACGTCAGCATCTCGGGCACGGTGACGGTCAATTCGACCTCTGACGTGGCCGTGAACACGCTGCCGGATTCGGTCCTCGGCGGCATCGCGATCAACGGCCGCAACATCACGGTCGGCGCGAAACTCGAATCCCGCCACATCGACGGCGTTTCCCGCGCGCAGGACGGCATCTCCATCAACAGCGTGCGCCAGAACATCAGCATCAATGCCGACATCGTCACCACATCCAACGGCGGCATCGGCATCACCACCGGCAGCAACGGCACGGTTTCCGGCGCCGGCGTGATCGAAGCGCAGAACGTGAACCTGGTGGCGCCGAAAAGCCAGGGCAATTTCAACGTCAAGACCCGCATCCAGCCGCCGGCGGGTTTCGCCGGCAACGGCAACCTGAACGTGCTCGGCGGCAACGTGATGACCATCGACAATCTGTCGACCGCCACACTGATCACCGCCCTCGGCTTCATTGACCGCAGCCAGGATCCGGTCAATCCGGATCTGCCGATCGGCGATCTGACGCTGAAAACCGCCGGCACGCTGCAGATCGCGACGCTCGATGCCTATAACGCGCAGCGCAATGACCCGTCCGGCATCGGCCTGCAGAACATCCCGGTCAAGATCGAGCTGGTCTCCGACAATTTTGTGGTCTTCCCCGGCACCATCAGCACGCCGGCCTGGGCTGAGATCACGCTGCGTCCGTACACCGACACCACGGAAATTTTTGTCCGCAACTTTGCCGACCCCTCCCTGCCCGGCGTGGTGTACACCACGGCCCCCCTGCTCGGCCTGCTGCAGCAGTTCAATCCGGATGCCAAGCTGATCATCGGCGGACCGAACCATAAAGCGGATGTCACGGTCGGCGGCGACGGCCTGTTTACGCTCGGCAACATGCATCTGGTGTTTGAAACCGGCGCGGTTGGCCGCGTCGTGAAAAACTTCTTCAGCAGCGACGGCAATGTCTACCATCCCGAACCCGCCATCGCTTTCGGCGTGATCGGCTATCCGGGCCCCGCGGTGAACGACGGCATTGGCCGGCTCACCTCGGACAGAGTGCAGCTCATCGAGGCCGGCAATTTCCAGCCCAATCCCGGCGTCACCATCAACGGCGCATGCCCTGCGCCCTGTCCCGGCGGCAGCGCCGGCCAGGGCGCCATCACGGTCACCGGTGACGGCCCCGGCGGCGGCGGTGGCGGTGGTGGCGGCGGCGGTGGCGGCGGCGGTGGCGGCGGTGGCGGAACCAGTTCCGGCGGCACCGACCTTGGTGGTCCCGGTGCCACGGCAACCGGCAACGCTGCGGGCACCGGCGGCACCGGCGGCGGCGGTTCGACGACGCCGGCCGATACCACGACTGCTGGCGGCGGCTCGGGCAGCGGCACCACCTCGGGCACCGGCGGCGGCGTTGTGGCCGACGGCGGCGGCTCGCTGTCGGGCCCCGCGGATGGCACGGTGACAACGACGACTTCCACAGACACCACGCCCGTCGAAGACGGTGGCGGCATTCTCGCCGGCGACGGCACCAGCGGCCCCGGTGACGGCACGATCACAACGACGGGACCTGACGACGGCACGATCGGACCGGGCGATGGCACGCTGACACCGGGCGGTGATGGTCCCTTTGGCGGCGGCGGTGACGGCGGTTCACTGGCCGGAGATCCCGGAGACGGCACCATTGGCACCACGGGTGACGGCCTGCCTTCCGGCGGCGGTTCGCTTGCAGACGGAACAGGCTCGGGCTCAGGTGACGGTTCATCCGGCACGGGTCTGGCCGGCGGCGGAACCGGGGACGGTTCAGGCACGGGCGTCAGCGGTGATGGCTCGACGGGCACCAGCGGCGACGGCTCCGGCAGTTTTGGCGGCGGCGGCTCCGGCGGCGGCGGTCTTGCCGGGGACTCTTCCTCGGGCGCTGGCGGCGATGGACTGGCGGACGGCTCCGGTGGCAGCGGACTCGGTGGTGATGGCGGCGCAAGCGGTGGCGGCACGCTCGCCGACGGCTCGGGTTCGGGTGGCGCAGGCAGCGGCAGTGGTGATGGCAGCGGACTTGCGGATGGTTCTCTGAGCGGCGGCGCCTCCGGTGGCGGTCTTGCGGGCGATGCCAGCGGTGGCGCCGGAGATGGCGGTTTTGCCGGAGCAGGCGGTGCGGGTAGCGGCAGCGGCAGTGGTGGCGCAGACGGCACGGGCGTGACCGGTGACAATCTTGCCGGCGGTGCGACCGGCGGCGGCAGCCTTGCGGATGGCTCCGGCAGCGCCAGCGGCGGCACGGGCCTGGCGGGTGGCGGCGATGGTTCTGCCGGTGGCAGCGGCGGCAATCTGGCGGGTGGCGGCGCCAGCGGTGCTGGCGGTTCCGGACTTGGGGGTGACAACCTGGCTGGCGGCGGCAGCGGTGGCGGCAGTCTCGCCGATGGCTCCGGCAATGCCGGCGGCGGTACCGGCCTGGCCGGCGACACCGGGTCGGGTGGCAGCAACCCGGGTGCAGGCAGCGGGACGGGCAACAATCTTGCCGGCAGCGGCAGCAGCCTGTCTGATGGTGGGTTTGCCGGTGGCGGCAGCGGCAGTGGCGCCGGGGGCAGCGGCACCTCGGGGGGAAATACCGGCATCGCTGGCAGTGATACCGGCCTCGCCGGTGGCCAGGGCGGAGCTCTCGCCGGCGGCGGCAATGCAACGGGCAGTGGCTCAGGCGGCAGTGGTTCCGATGACCAGTCAGGCGGTGGCAGCAGTGGCGGCAACCGTAACGCCTTCGCGGATGGAACCGGTTCCGGCGGCATTCAAGATGCGGGGCCGGATAACAACAGCACCGCAAGCAGCGGTACGGGCCTGGCGGGCGAAATGCGCGGCGGCGCTTCCGGCGGCGGCATCAGTGTGGATGCCGGCCAGGCGGAGAGCCGCAATCCGGCTTCCGCTGGCAAGGAAAATGATCTGTTGGCGCGCAGCGGCACCGATGTCGATGGCGGTTTCCGCGGCGGCGCTTCCGGTGGGCGCGCGACCACCAATGCCGGCGAAGCCGAGAGCCGCGATCCTGCAACGGTATCCCGCTCGCCGGACAGCGTGGCGCGCAGCGGCACGGCAACCGCTGGCGAATTCCGCGGTGGCGCAGCCGGCGGCAGGGCATCCGCCGACGCCGGTGAAAGCAGCAACACCGACAGCGGCGCAAAAACCCGCAGCGACGACGACAAAAACCGGTCCTTCGATGAAGAACGCGATGCCCAGCGCATCCGGCTGGTCGGCGGCAACCGGCTGATTGCCGTGCAGGGGGATGGCGTCAACCTGTTCCGCGGTGACCGCAGCGAAGGCATGGGCACGCCCGCAGCGCCGCGCTGAGCAGCAGGTTTCCGCCCAGCGGAAATCCCCCGCAGCATCGCTCAGGGTTTGGCTTCGAATTCCTGGTAATCGCGCAACGGCGGGCGCAGGGGCTGGGGTTTGCCGTCAAGCGGGGTTCCCGGCAGGTCGCAGGGCCCCACCCGCTTCGCGGAAATTTTCTGGATGACCTGCATTTCCGCAGGGTACTGGGAGATGGTGGTCACCACGCCGGTTACGCGGTCGCCATTGAATGTCATGCGGCCGCTGCCCTGCATCTGCGCAACGCTGTTGGCACAGCTCAGCGTCCAGGTCATGACGTCATTCCGGGTCTGGGTGTTGACTGCACGGCACGGCGCCTCCGGTGGCGCCAGGCTCGGCTGGAAACTTTCCTTGGTGAAACAGCGCGTGTAGTAGTAGGTCGGCGGCGGGCGCACCTTCATGCCCCTGATTTCGGTATCCACCGTGACATGCCAGTTGCCGTCCTTGAAATTGAGCGCACTCACCGGCAATGCAGTCAGCGCAATCACCAGGGCGGACAAGGCCCGCAGCTGCGACAGCGGAAAATACATCACGCGGTCAGGGTGCCTGGGTCATCGGGCTCTGCATTCGCACCGTGGCCTTGGCCTTGATGGGTATGCGGTAGCCGCCGACGTTCCAGTCCAGTCCGGGAATGGTGGTGGGGATCGTGGGAAACGAAAAAGTTGAAAGAAAACTCGACCCGCCCGGCACATAACTCGCAACCTGGTTCACCAGGCTCTGGATCTGGTCGTTCACATCGGCGCAGCGTTTGCCGGCAAGGCCGATGGGCACATCGGCCTCGGAATAATACTTGCTGGCGACAACATCCTCGCCCTCAAAACCGAAATAAAGCGAGTAAATCACCCTGTTGACGATGGGCACGATCAGCCGGGTGCAATAAGTCACCTCGATGGTCAGCAGGTTCGCGTCCTGCACGTTCATGCCGCCTTTGACCGTGGTCGGGCGGTACATCAGGTTGTCGTTGGGAATTTCGGTGCCGGATTCCGAGTCGACTTTATGGGCGTTGTAGGCATTCGCTGTCGGATTGAGCACCGTTATCTGGGTGGTCAGCGGATTGAAAACTTCGACGGCGGCAATGGCGCGCGCCTTGATCAGGTCGCCATAGTCATCCTTGGTCGTCGTGAACAGCGGCGTCATGCCGGCAGCCAGCCCGTCCTTCATCGGCGTGGATTTGCCGTTTTTCAGCGCGCCCTGCCGCGCCGCCATGAAAGTCGCGTAATTCAGCGTCGACTTCGCCTGGTAGATCAGCGCAAACTGGAATCCGCCCAGCACCAGCAGCAGCAGCGTCGGGTAAATGATGACGAACTCGACCAGCGCCTGGCCCTTGCGACGCAGGTTTCCGTCCGGTTTATTTTTTTTGCGGCAGGTCATTTTTTGCTGCTTGCGGCAGGCCCGGGGTTTTCTCAAGGTGCCCGATCATTTTTTCACTTTCCTGATGGATCATCTCGCCCGGGGGTGAATAATTGTTGGCCTGGATCAGGGCAGCCCATCCCTGGCGCAGGCGCACTATTCCAAGGTTATACCAGGCCCGCGGCTCATTGCCGTTGATCGACAGCACGCGCTGGTAGGCGTCGGCAGCGGCATCCGGCCGGTGGGATCGTGCATACAGATTCCCCAGCCGGAACCAAATTTCCGGATCGCTGGGCGTCTGGCGCAGCATGGCCATGTAGAGTTTTTCGGCCTGGGCATCTTCACCCGATTCATAGGCAAGCAGGGCTTCATTGCTCAATTGGAAAAGGTCGCTGCGCTGGGGCAGTTCCGATGGGCCGCTCATGCCCTTGCAGGCCGCGAGCAGGGCCACCGCCGCCAAAGTCATCAATATCCGACTCGCCTTCATCATGCCCTCCCGCTTCATGCCGCGCCTTCGCGCCAGGCCACGACATCACCCAGCCTGATGCCGCTTGCGACAAGTCCGCCCTCGGCCAGTTCCAGCGTGGCATGCGCCTGCAGGCTGGCGGAAAACCGCCACGGCTTCAGGCCGTGGACCAGTTTGCAGATCCGCCCCTCGCGGTCAATATAGGCCAGATCCAGCGCATAGCGCATGCCGAGGCAATGCACGGAAGCGCAAGGTTCCAGCAGCAAGGCTTCGTGATTGCCCAGCCGGGGCCTGCCAAGGAGCCCGCGCATGCGCTCCCATGCATTTCCCGCCTTCCACACCCTGCGCACCATGCAATGCCCCCGGTTCTGATCAAACAATCCACCAAGCCGCATTGCAACCCCGCTATACCACCCCGGAATTGAGGAATTTCATCACGATGGGAAATCCGAGAACGATGAAAGTCACGGGGAATATGAACATCATCAGCGGGCCGATGAGTTTGACCGGCGCTTCCATCGCCAGTTTTTCGGCGCGCTGGAAACGCTCGACGCGGCGCTGTTCGGCCTGCCCCCGCAGCGCCGCACCAAGGCTGGCGCCCATTTTCTCCGCCTGGATCACGGTGCCGACAAAACTCGAAATCTCCACCATCTGCAGGCGGCCTTCCATGCGGCGCAGCGCATCGGCGCGCGGCAACCCCGAACGCAAATCCCGCACCACCATGTAGAACTCGTGCTTCAACGGCCCCGGCGGCCCCTTGTCCATGGCCTGGCTGATCGCGCCGGTCATGTTGAGCCCGGCTTCCACTGCCATGGTGATGAAGTCGAGGTAGGACGGCAGTGTCCGCTGCACCGCCTTGGCGCGCCGCCCGCGCACATCCGACAGCCAGATGTCCGGATAAAAATAACCGACCAGCAATCCGATCAGCAGGCCGTTGACCGAGCTGGTCTCGAGCAAATGCAGGCAAAGCCACACCATCCCGAAGCCGCCCAGCGTCGACAGCAGCCGGATGGCATAGAACTGCTCGGCGTTCACCAGGTAACTCACGCCGGTCATCGCCAGCCGCTTGTGGGTTTTTTCCAGCGCATCCGCAGGAATGAACTGGCAGAGGTGGTATTCAAGGAAGCGGATCAGCGGCCAGGACAGCCGCAGCAGGGGCGGCAGCGGATCCATGTAGGCACGGTCTTCATCCGGCACTTCGCTTTTGAGCTTGGGCAGGCCAATGGCAAAAATCAGCACTGCGCCGCCTATCAGCAGCGCAATCAGCATCGGCAGCAGGGTTTCGATGTTCATACGTCGATGCTGACAATCTTCTGAATCGCCACATAACCAACCACTTCCATGACGGCGATGACCGACAGCGTGGCCCACCCCACCAGCGTGTCGTAAAGGGGTGCCATGGCCTCAGGTTCCATGTGGGTCAATATGAACATCAGGAACAGCGGCAGGCTGGTCATGACCAAGCCCTGCATCTTGCCCTGCGCGGTCAGCGCCTTGATCTTGCCTTCCATCTGGTGCTTCATGCGCAGGGTATCGGCGAGGGTTTCCAGGATGTCGGCAAGGTTGCCGCCGACTTCGCGCGAAATCCGCATGCCCGACACCACCATGATGAAATCCTGGATCGGCAGGCGCTTCTCCATGTTTTTCAGCGCGGTGTCAAAATCCACGCCCACGCGCTGCTCCCTCAGCAGCAGGTCGAATTCCTGTGACAGCGGTGGCTGCTGCTCCTTCACCATGCTTTCCATCGCGACCGTCAGGCTGGCGCCGGCGCGCATTGCGCCGGACACCATCAGCAGCGCATCCGGCAGCTGTTTTTCGAACCTTTCAAAACGGCGCTTCTTGAGCCAGCGCACATAGAGTCGCGGGAAAATAATGATGAAAATGGCCGCGCCGACGACAAGCACCGCGTTGCCCGTGAATCCCCACAGCAGCCCCGGGACGATGAAAAGCGCCGCCATGTTGTAGTAGAACAATTTCTGCGGGTCAACGGCGATAAACATGTCGCGCAGCCCGCCCTCTTCCTCTGATTGGCGGGTGATGCTCTGTTTTTGCTTGGACATCAGGTCGCGGCCGACCTGGATCACCGACCAGAAAACGACAATGCCGATGAACGCCAGGATCGCCAGCAGTGTGTCGAGGCTCTCGAACATCAGTGTGCGCTTTCCGGCTTGAAGGGACTCAGGTCGACGGAGATTCCGCGCTGCTGCAATTCCTGGTAAAGCTCGGGAATGTTTCCGGTGGGGACGTAGCGCCCCTTGACCCTGCCGTTTTCGTCATACCCGTCCTGCTTGAACAGGAATATGTCCTGCATCTGTATGACCTCGCCTTCCATTCCGGTGATTTCGGAAATGTGGGTCACCTTGCGCGACCCGTCCGGGAAGCGGCTTTGCTGGATGATGACATGCACGGCGGAGGCAATCTGTTCCCGGATGGCGCGTATCGGCAGGTCCAGACCCGACATCAGGGTCATGACTTCGAGCCTGGCAAGGCAGTCGCGCGGGGTGTTGGCATGCGCGGTGGTCAGCGATCCGTCATGGCCGGTGTTCATGGCCTGGAGCATGTCCAGCGCTTCGCCGCCGCGGCACTCGCCGACGACGATGCGGTCAGGCCGCATGCGCAGGCAGTTCTTCACCAGATCGCGGATATGCACAGCGCCCTTGCCCTCGGAATTGGGAGGGCGGGATTCCAGCGAAATCACGTGTGGCTGCGACAGCTGCAATTCGGCCGCATCTTCCACAGTGATGATGCGCTCGTCTTCGGGGATGTAATTGGACAGCACGTTGAGCAGCGTCGTCTTGCCGGAACCGGTGCCGCCCGAAATCACGATGTTGCAGGCATGGAGTACGGCCTGCTCCATGAAGCTCATCATCGGTGCCGTGATTGATCCGAACTTGATCAGATCCTTGTCCTTCAGTTTCTCCTTGGAGAATTTGCGGATGGTGATATTGGCGCCCTTCAGCGCCAGCGGCGGGATCACCGCGTTGACGCGGGAACCGTCTTTCAGACGTGCATCCACCATCGGCGACGATTCATCGATGCGCCGGCCCAACGGGGCGACGATGCGCTCAATCGCACCAACCACCGCCTTTTCGCCGGAGAAGGTGATCTCGGACAGGGTCAATTTGCCCTTGCGCTCGATGTAAATCTGGTCATAGCGGTTGACCATGATCTCGGTGACAGCCGGGTCACTGAGCAGATCCTCCAGCGGGCCAAGACCGACCACTTCGTCCAGAACCAGTTTGCCGATGCGTTCCTTGTCGAGATTCGCGGGGAACGTTTTGTCATTGACGAGAATCTCGTCAATCATGTTCTTGGTGGTTTCCCTCAGCTCCTTTTCGGCCATGCGGGACACATCCAGGCGGCGCAAATCCATGGCCTGGATCAGTTTCTGGTGGACCTTGTTCCTTGCCTCGTTGATTTCCTGTATGGCCTTGGACGTCGCAGCCAGGGAAACCGGCGTCTCTTTGGGCTCTTCAGCCTTGACAGGAGGAGCGGCCTGCGCAGGCGCGGGTGCGGCCTTGGGAGGCACAGGGGCTGCGGCAGGCATCGCAGCCTTGGGCGCCGGGGCCGATTCGGCCGCCACAGGAGCAGGCGCTGCGGGGGCACTTGCGCCCTGTTGCGGCACGGTAATGCTGTATCCGCCGATCAGGATGACATCGCCGGTCTTGAGCGGGCCATGCAGTCCGTCGATGTTTTTGCCGTTGACTTCCGTACCGCCTATGGCGCCGTGGTCTTCAACATAAAAACCGTCCGGCCGCTGGCGGATGGTCGCGTGCTTCTTGGCGACCGTCCAGCCGCGGATCACGATCAGGTTTTCATCGCCCTTGCCGATGGAACAGGAATCAATGGCGCAATCGACTTTCTCTTTTTGCCCCTTGGGACTGGTGACCTCGATGGAAAACATCCTGCGTGTGCCCCTTCAATCAACAATGCCTTTTTTGCCGATAAATCCTTCATAACGTTCACGCAGGTCTTTGCCTTTTTCAACGCGTTCACGATTGAGGGTGGTATTGGGATCAAAAACCTGCGGCGTGACAAATACGACCAGATCGCTGCGGTTGTTGCGGAAATTGGTGGATTTGAACAACGCACCAAGCACCGGTATGTCGCCCAGCCACGGCAGCTTGTCGACCTGGTTCGAAAGGTCTGAATTCACGAGTCCCGACATCACGATGGTCTGTCCGGTTTTCACGTTGATCTCGGAATCGGTCTGCCGGGTCAGAAATCCCGGGTTGCCCTGGACCGCGGTTGCAGGATCAATCGAACTTACCTCGGTCTGTATGGTGGCCATGATGTTGCTGTCCACGTCCGCGACCGGTTTGATGGTGAGCTTGATGCCGTAATCCTTGTAGGTTACGGACGCCGCATTCAGCCCCGAGGCCGGCACCACAATGGGCACTTGTCCGCCGGCGAGGAATTTTGCCTCACCGCCGCTGCGTGTCGAGAGCTCCGGCGTCGCCAGGATGTAGGCGTCGCCATTGGTTACCGCAAGGTTGATCCTCGAGGTGATGCTGGTGGCAATACCCAGGTAGCCCAATGGCGGGCTGACGCGCGGCGGCAGTCCCGGCAGTATCGGTGTGGCAGTACCCGGAAGGGCGCCTGGAGCGACGCGGCCCGGCACCGCCCCCGCGAGACCGGGGTCGGATTGCCGGGCGGTGAATCCGCCCGAAGTGATGGCATCGAATGCGAACGCCCCTGTAGGGCCGGTAATCGACTGCTGCCACTGTATGCCCAGATTTTCAAACGCCGAACGCCGGAATTCGATCAGCTGCACCTTGAGGTAGACCATCTTCCGCATCGTCACGTCTTCCTCCCGCGCCATATTGAGCGCCTGGGGAAACTTGCCGATTGCATTGCTGATCAGGGCCAGATTGGCCTTGGAGGTTGCGCCTGTGACCACGGCATGGCTGCCGACGCGCTCCACCTTCATGCCCGGAATGGCGCTGAGGATTTTCCGCATCTGTGCCACTGTTTCACCAATGTCCACCGGCGCAATGCGCACGTTGTATTTTTTCAGGCTGCCGTCCTTCAGCCAGACAAACAGGCCGGTGTCGCCAAACGACTCGGCCAGCAGCAGCAGTTCCTTGTCGAGAACCGTCGTTGTCAGCAGACGTCCGTTGCCGACCGCTACGCGCTGCACCTTGCTGATGGGCAGCGTCTTGACCTCGCCCTGGAACATCGTGATCAGGGTTCCGGGGTCTCCTGCGGCGGGCTCCTGGGCCAGCAGTTTTGTCGTGGCTACTGCAAAAAGCAAAACCGCCAGAAAGTAGGATGTTTTACGCTTCAACATGGTCATGCCCCTGGATTCCGTTGTTACCTGCTTGTATCGTTTGTTTTAAACCGGTCACTTCTGTGCTGGCGGCGCCGCTTGCAGATACTGCTGGACGGCGGCCGGCAGGTTGGACGGCAGTCCCGGCGGCGGTGCCGCTGCCGCCGTCGCCGGCACCCCTGGCGTACCCGGCACCGGCGGCGCGATACCCGGCACCGTGACATTGATGGTATTGCCGACGCCCGCACCACCCCTGCCGCCGATGATGTACTCGACCGAGGAGCCGTCTATCTCTTCGGGACCTTCCTTGACGTAGCCCTTCTTGAGCAGATTCTTGGTATTGATCCGGCCCAGGCGCACGATTTCCTCATCCGGCTCCTTGCGCAATACCGCACGGATGCGTCCCAGCTGCTGGGCCAGCGCAATGCGTGCCGCCTCGTCCGGAGACACCTCGAAAGTCAGGTTGGAGTAACGCACCACCCCCTGCGGCACCCCGGGCTGGGGGGCGGTGAAGGTATCGGACTTGCGCACGGTCTGACCGGTGGCGATGACCTTGACACGCTGCATCAGCAGGGTGATCTGCTGATTGTTGCCGCTGAGATCGGAGAGGTCGGGCATGATCAGGAACAGGTCCACCAGGTTTCCAGGGCGGACCATCTGGGCGATGGAATTGAGTTCGTCGATATCGATGGTAATGGCGCGCGATCCCGTTTCCAGCAGGGTGGAAAAATCCCGGCCCTTTTCTTCAACATCGGTGGTGCGCAGCGGGAGCCCGCGCTCGACATTGCGCAGCAGCTTGGCCCCATCATATTTGTCAAAGGTGTCAGGCGTGATCATGTCGGGGCTGACGAGATCGGCGGGAATACTTCGTCCTGCGACCATGTCACCGGACAGCGTTGCCCCGCCGGGAAAACCTTTGCGCGGCACAACGACCTTGGCGGTGGGCCCGCCCTTGGCCTTGCTCGCGAGCTCCTCCTGAATGCGCCTCTCCCTGACGTCGAGGTATTGCTTGGTCAGCCAGGCGGCAGCGAGCGCCATGACAACAGCGACAAAAAGCATGAGCCAGGTGCGATTGATACGGTCTAGTCGGATTGCCATGTCTCGGGCTTCTCTAAAGCGGAGTTATATTGTTGGAAAAAGAGATGGCCCAGGAATAAGCGCCGAAAAAGTCCTTCAGCGCCTGCACTACATCCCCGATCGCGGAATGCACCACCCCTGATTCATCCGTGTAACTGATCAGAACTACAACCACCAGCATCACCACCATGGTGTATTCCACACTGGCCTGCCCGCGGATTTGCCGGCGCCTGCCTGCAACTGCGCAGTTTTCCCTGCTGCTGTTTTTATCCCTGTTCATGGCCTGTCCACAAGCGTGGCCAGCACGTTCGTGCCGGCCTGCGCCGGAGAAATCGTCACATTCGCCTCATGATAACCCCGTTTCATCACGAGTACATGCGAAATGCCCTTGGAACCCTCGACCGGCCGGTCGATGACGGCGCTCCAGCCCTCGTCGGCCAGCGTGCGCCGGTAAAAATTGAGGTTGGCATCCGGGGAATAGCCATTGACCAGCAAAATTGTGCGGCCGGTCTTGCCGGTATCGTAATGGTCTATGTCGTTCAGAATCTTGCTGCCGACCATGTTGGGGAAACCGGCGCCGGGGGTTTTGGGCGGACCCGACTCGGGTTTGGTGCTGATGCCGAGCAAGGCCTTGGCGCCACGCCCATGGGCCATCACCTGGACCGTATAGAAACATCCGCTGCGCAGCGTCGCGATGGCCGGCATGCCGCTGACTTCATACTCATGATAATAGGGGGGGGAGTCTCCCCAGCGGCGCTTGTAAAACTCCAACACCTGCTGCGGCGACTGATCGGTCGTCAGCTCCTTGATCTGCATGGGGACGCCATTCATGCGCATATTTTCGGCAATCCACTGCAACTGCCCTACGTGCGGCGTTGGAAACTCCGGACAGGGCACTGCTTTTTCCTGCGCGACCACGCTTGCAGAGGCGGCAAACAGCATGTTCAGCAGGAAAAATCGCCGGATGTCGCAGTAGCTCAGCATGTCATCATCATTCAGAATCAGTTATGCCGGTCGGGCGGGATCTGATCCACCTCGATCTTGCCGAGTTCCAGCACCGTGGGCACCAGTTCCGGGGTAAATGGCACCAGTATCCAGCGCACCGCATCCAGCACCGGATTGCTGAGTACGGATGTCGGCGTCAGGCCCTGCACCTGCTTTTTGACGTGGGCTGCGCCGTTGGCGCCCCAGCCGTTGGCCAGTATCACGTTCTTGTCGGTGATCGACAGATTGAGCCGCGCGGGGTCGGCGCCGGCGCCACTGCCCAGCACCTCACTGATGACCGAGGTTGTATTGGCGATGCTGACGGTTGCAGTGCCGGCGTAAAGACCTTTCATTTCCAGGTTGAACGGCCCGATTGCATTGGCGACCGAAACGGCAAAACCAAGTATCGTATTGGCGGTGCCCGGCGTGTCCTCGTTGGTGATCGAATTGCTGGATCCGGCCAGCATGGCAACCCCCGCCCGGTCGTACCACAATTCGCTGGTGAGGAATTTGCCCGCCATTTCCGTTTTTATGGAAGCTTCGTTCTTGTCATTGCCCTCCCAGTCACCGGTGCTTGAGGCTGACTGGCCATACCATACTGTTCTTTCCCAGGCGTTATAGCGCGCGGCCTGTATGGTCGATGCCTTGATGTCGGTGTATTTCCCGAGCAGGGGAATGATCAGGAACAGCGGTATCAGGAACAGCACTGCGCCAATCACGAACTCGGTCAGGGCCTGTCCTTTGGACGAGTGCCGGCTGGGGCGCGAAATGCAAATCATCTTCGGCATCACGGGAAACTTTGCGAAAGGATGGATGCGCCCTGCTCCAGCAGGTTGTTGTGCATCAGACGTGCCTGCCAATAGGGGCTGTAAAGGCTGCCGTACTCCGTTTTGCCATCACCCCGCGGAAACAGCTTGGGCGGCCGGGAAAAATATGACTGGGCCTTTGACAGGGCCTTGATCTTGTTGTCCTGGGTGCCATCCGCCAGCCATAACTGGCCGGTATCGCTGCCGCCGATATTCATGCTGGGCGAACTGCTGATGGCAATTTTGCTCATCGGCTTTTCGACCTCGATCAGCAGCTCGGGGCCGTTGAAATTCTGATGCGCCGTCGCCGTGCCCTGGGCACGATCCGTGACATCCCAGTATTTTTTCAGGCCGCCATTGTTGTCCAGTGTCGCGCCGGTGCCATTGCCCACATTGATCCAGCCCGGCGCCATGGTCAGCGGATTGACGAATGTCGAGCCGTAGGCCTCGGCGAAATTGTGGTTGAAATTGCCGCTTGCCGGCTGCAGATCGTTGGACTTGCCGGCCAGTGCCGCGCCATAGCCCTGGGGCGTGGGGATCGGGATCGGGATCGGCACCGGAAACGGCACGAATATCCACACCATCAGTATCGTGAACAGCCCGGTCGCATCCGCACCGGTCCAGCTTTTCATGTATGTGCCGGACTTGTTTTTCAGCTCGGTTCCGCCACTGTGGTACATGATCATGAACATCGTGCCGAAATTGCCGGGTATGGCCTTGGTCGGATCGATCAGGATCGGCAAAGGCCAGGGGTAGCTGCGGAAATTGTAGAACCCGTCCTGCGAATTGAAGATGACGTTGGCCTGCCGGTCCTGCGATCCGCCGGCCACGCTGTCCGACCCGCCCGATGTTCCCTCCTTGGTCGGGTCGTAGTCGCTGGTAAACCCGTAAACATCGTACGCATGCTTGGCGGCAAAACCGATCTGGGTCAGCGAAGTGCTGAGGGAAGCATCCGGATCGTTCTTGTCGATGACTTCGACGATGGTCTCCGGCACCGTCAGTATCATCGCAATGTGATAGGCCGTGGATCCGTAATAAAGGGCATCGATCAGCAGATCAAGCACCTTGACCAGCGGGCCGGCAACGGCATTCATCACGGACTCAATGCCACCGGCAGCGGTTTTGGCCACATTCCAGACCGTCGTCCACATTGAGCCCAGCGCGGACAGGCTGGCGAAGGTCTGCGGCACCCAGTTGAACGGGCCCGACTTGTAAACGCTGTCGAGGTTGCGCGCCCAGGAACGCAGGCCGACGATTTGGGCAACGGCCACCTGGTTGGCAATCATCGCCCGGTTGGCATAGGCCGTGAAATTGTAATCACGGGCCTCGGTCAGGGCGCCGCTGTAAGCCGCGGCATCTGCGGTGTTCTGCAGTTTCATCTTCTGGGTGGTCAGCTGAGCCACGTTGTACAGCAGCAACAGGCCCAGCAATACCACCACAGTCGTCACACCAATAAACGCCAGCGCCTGCCCCCGCTGGCGGGCAGGCAATGGCGGCCGCCCCCCCGGGGGGAGAGGTCTGGACATGCCCGGAACGACCTGAAATCTACGAGAACTTACTTGCTGACGGTATTCTCGTAGTCACCCATGCCCTTTTTCTTGGCGGCATCGCTCGATGCTTCCTTGGAGGCGTCCTGGGCACCCTTGATTTCGTTGGTGGCCTTTTTGCCCGACAATTCCTGGGCCATGCCCGCGGTCTGCTGGCGAACTGTTTGGCCAAAGAAGCTGTAGACGCCGATTGCCGCGATTGCAATCAGGGCCACGATGATGATGTATTCCGTCATGCCCTGGCCGCGCTGCTTGGCGATATTTGAAGCTTTGGAGATAAGGTTCATTTGGTGCTCCTTATAAATTTTCTCTGACCGCGGATTCGCGATTTTTTTACCCTGTAAGCCCTGCCCACATCAGCCTTCAATGCGGTTCCAGATGCTAGCATAATGCCGTAAAAAAAATCCCGTCCGGCCATCGAAAAAACCCGGCAAAGTCCACGATGCCGGGATGCGCTGCGGCGGGCCGGGCGGCCTTGCTCCGGTGATCAGGAGAAAACAGAATACCGTCGCCGGAATCCCCCGATTTCATCAAAAAACGCTGATATTTCTCTCCGCAAGCAGCTGCGACAGCCGTAAATTGGCCATTCCCAGCCGGTCCACCAGCAACTCCAGGAATGCGCCATTAAAGTGATGCCGGCACAGTTCGGACGCCTGCGGCAAAGTTTCGGCCCGGATTTCAATGACCACAATCTGGCTGGTCGCGACCACGCTCGCAGAGCGCTGGAATTTCTGCTTGCCGAGGTAGGCCATTTCCCCGAAACATTCACCGGCCTTGAGCACGCTCAACAGGCGGTCCTGCTTGCGCACCTGCACCTCGCCCCCGGCGAGGATGAAAAACGATGACCCGATGTCTCCCTCCTGAATCAGCACGGAATCCTGCGGCAGGCGATGCCACTTTGCCAATCGCAGCACCTCCCAGAGCTCCACGTCGCTGAAATGGCGGAAAAACTCCAGCTTGCGCAAAGTATCGAATTTCTCGGCCTCCGGCATGCCATCCCGCGCCTTGGCGCGCGATCCGCCCAGCACATCGACCAGATCGCCGGCTAGATCACCCCAGGTCTGGTAACGGTCAGCGGTGTTCTTTTTCAGCATGCGCAGGACAATGGCGTCTATGCGCGGCGGCACTTCGCTGCGAAAACGGCTGGGCGGCGCGGGTTCGGCATTGATGATCTGATAAATGATGCTGTAATTGTTGTTGCCCAGAAAGGGCAATCGCCCTGTCAGCAACTGATAAAACACCACGCCCAGCGAGAATATATCGGTCTGGTACGTCAGTTGCTGCTCCCGGACCTGTTCGGGTGACATGTAAGCCGGTGAACCGATGCCGGTGATTTGCGTGGAATCACTGGCGGCATTCAGCGCCGCGCCGAAATCCGACACCTTGATGTCGGTTTCACCGGCCAGCAGGATGTTCGCAGGCTTGATATCGCGGTGAATCACGCCTTCGCGCGCCGCATAATCCAGCGCCCTGGCGCATTTGTAGATGATTTCCAGAACGCGGGGCAAAGGCAGCAGATGATCCACGCGCGCGTACTGTTCGAGCGTCGAGCCGTCGACATACTCCATGACGATGTAACTGGCCTCCTCTTCGGCCACCGCATCGTAAATCGCAACGATGTGCGGGTGGGAAAGCTTTCCGGCCAGAGAGGCCTCGGTCACGAACAGCTTGCGGTAGCGGCGGCCATGTTCCTGATCCCCCAGCGCCTCGGGAAACACCACCTTGACCGCTACTTCGCGATCCTGGAACGGGTCATAGGCCTTGTATACGACGCTGGTGGCGCCCCGGCCGAGCTCCTTGATGATTTCGTACTTGCCGATCCGCCGTGTTTCAACGGGCTGGGGTACGGTTCCGGTGCCGGCATCATCGCTCATCCGGCGAAAATAACATTAAACCGGCGGCGCCGTGGTTCAACTGGAAAATCCGGCAGATGACGTTTCAGCGCTTGCGATCCTGCTCAAGCAGCATGCGGCGCAATTCACGCAGACGCGCCTCAACCGCGGAAAGCTGGTAAAAATCCCCCCCGCCCGCCTTCAGCGCGATCTGCAGTTGTTCGACTGCAGCGCCCAGCTGGCCGCTGCGCAGGTAGGCCTCGCCCTGGGCGCGGTGCTGTTGCAGACGGTTGCCCTGCGCCTCGTAAGCCAGCGCCTGCAGGCGATAAAGCCTCGCGTCCTCGGATTGCCGCCCGATCCGGGCATCAATCATCTGCAGCACGGCGGCCGACTGCCCTGCCCGCAATAACTGCTCGGCGTGGCCGTAAAAAAGGGCCCGGTACGCAGGATAGCTGCGGCGCGCGTCCTGGTAACACTTCAGCGCTCCCCCGCCATCTCCCGCAGCATCGGCCAGGCGACAGGCCAGGGCTTCAATGATCGGACTGCCGGTTTTGCGCAGCTGGGCCATTTCTTTCTGCGCACGGGCAAAATCCCGGGTCCGGATCAGACTGGCGACCAGACCGTAACGAACCGCGGTTTCCGAAAGAAACTTGCGCTCGGTGAAACTCTCCTCGAAAAACGCCACGGCGTCGCGCGGCGCTCCGGATTCGGCACGCAGTTTCGCGCGTATCAGCTGAAAATCAAGGCTGTCCGGCACCTGGCGGTACGAAAGACGGTCAACCCGGTTCTGGATGTCGGCAATCCGTTCGAAGGTCAGGGGATGGGTGCGCAGATAGGATGGCGCACCACCTTCATAGACCCGGGTGGCGCGCTGCAGACGCTCGAAAAAAACCGACATCCCCCGCGGATCGAAACCCCCGGCCTCCAGCATCTGCAGGCCGACGCGATCAGCCTCACGCTCGTTATCGCGCGTGAAATTCAACTGGCTTTGCACCAGGCCGGCCTGGCTGAATGCAACTGCCGCCTCGCCGATCTGCGAGTTGGATCGCGCGGCAAGCAATGCCACCGCCAGCGCGGCTATCGACAGGATCTGATTCTGTCCCTGCTGGTTGATCATGCGTGCAATATGGCGCTGGGTGACATGCGCAACTTCGTGCCCCAGCACGCCCGCCACCTCGGACTCGCTTTGTGCCGCAAGCAGAAGCCCGGTATTGATGCCGATAAACCCCCCGGGCAGGGCAAAGGCATTGATCTGCGGGTCCTGAATCACGAAAAACTCGAACTCCTGGCGGGCAGCGTCACTGTGCGCGGTCAAACGGTGGCCGAGGCTGTTGGCATAATCGGCGACCTCGGGATCATCGAGGTATGACGGATCGCGGCGGATTTCGCGCATGATGCTCTCGCCAAGACGGCGCTCATCCACCGGTGATATCGCGGTTGCGGACACATCACCAAGATCAGGCAAAGCCTGCGCCAGCGCGCGTGGCACGCAGACCAGGAACAGCAGCAAAATGAGCCGATTAAGCATGGTGCTATGATAAATCCCGGCGGTCGGAGTTCAACTATGAAAAAACAATCTGTTACAGCTGCCTTGACGCATTTTGATGCGCAAGGACAGGCCTGGATGGTCAATATCGCCGGCAAGGCGGAAACCCATCGACTGGCCAAGGCCACCGGACGCATCACCATGCTGCCGGCCACATTGCGTCAGATCGCCTCGGGCAGCGCAAAAAAGGGGGATGTGCTGGGTATCGCACGTATCGCCGGGATACAGGCCGCCAAGCAGACTTCGGCGCTGATACCGCTGTGCCATCCACTGGCATTGACCCGGGTTGAAATCGATTTCAGGATTGACCGTCGGCAAAATGCCGTTACCTGCACGGCCACGGCGGAAACCCTGGGTCGAACCGGCGTTGAAATGGAAGCGCTGACGGCTGCCAGCATCGCCCTGCTTACGATTTACGACATGTGCAAGGCCGCGGATCGCGGCATGCGCATCGAAACGCTGCATCTGCAGGAAAAAAGCGGCGGCAAATCGGGCACATGGAAGGTCTCCTGACGCGACCTTCAGACGCAGCATTTGCCGGATTGGACAGGTGGACAATCCCCGGGCCCTTGGCTAGCATTCAAAGCCCGGTCGCAGCATGAAGACCATGTTGCGACCGGTTCGGCGGCCCCCACAAGATCGCCGTCCCTGAACGGGACCGTACGCAACAACCCAGCAGCAACCCACAGACCTAGAGGAACCAGCAATGAAGAATTTACGGCGGGATTTCCTGAGACTTTCAGGAAACGTATGCGCTGCCGCCGCTGCGGCCGCAAGCGGCCTGCTTAGTGCCGGAGCGGCCTGGGCGGCCCCCTGGAACAAGGACGGTTTTGAATCCAAGGCGGTGGCCGATGCCCAGAAAAGCCTGGGGGCGACCACGCTGATCGACAGCAAGGACATCACGATCACTGCGCCGGATATCGCGGAAAACGGCGCCATCGTGCCTGTCGCCATCACCAGCAAAATCCCCGGCACCCAGAGCATTTCGATCATTGCCGAGAAAAATCCGTTTCCGCTGGCGGCAAGCTTCGACATCAGCGCAGGCGGCGAAGCCTACGTTTCGACGCGCCTTAAAATGGGCCAGACCTCCAATGTGCGCGCCATCGTCAGGGCTGACGGCAAGTTCTATACCGCGATCAGGGAAGTCAAGATCACCGTCGGCGGTTGCGGCTGATGTGCCGGCGCCGCGAACCCGGTCAACAAATCGACAAAGGCAGGACACAACATGGCTGATCCGATGAAAATCCGCGCCACTCTGCAGGGCGATAGCGCAGATGTGCGCATACTGATGCGGCACCCGATGGAAACGGGCACCCGCAAAACGGCTTCGGGCGTGGTGCCGCTGCACTTCATCCAGAGCGTGCTGGTGGAACACAACGGAAAGACCGTGGTTGACGCACAGTGGAGTCAGGCCATTTCGCGGGATCCCTTCCTTGGACTGCGAATCAGGGGCGCCAAGGTCGGCGACAGGATCAGCGTCACATGGACCGACAACAAGGGCGACAAGCGCAGTGACGAAGCCACTGTATCCGCCGGCGCCTGAACCCGGTTTGGCCGCCGCGAAACAACGCCAATAACAGGAGGGGGAAATCGTGAAATTCATCCAAAGCCAGTGGCTTGTCCTGGGTGCGCTGCTTTGCCTGGCAGCGACGCAAGCTGCGCTGGCGCAGGGCAATGACCTCTCCGTCGGCCGCAAAATGCTGGTCGAGGACAATCCCGGTGAACTCTGGATAGACCAGGGCAAAACCCTGTTTTTCCAGAAACGCGGGCCCAAAAACGCCTCCCTGGAACAATGTGACTTCGGTCTCGGGCCGGGAAAACTTGAAGGCGCAGCGGTCCGTCTGCCCCGCTATTTCGCCGACACGGACAGGGTCGAAGATCTCGAGTCACGGCTGCTGACCTGCATGACGACGCTCCAGGGTTACGACCGCAAGGAGCTGATCAAAAGAGCGATCAGCCCGGCCGCCAGCAGCGGCTCCGACATCGAGGCGCTCGCCCTGTATGTGACTTCCCGCTCGAACGGCATGAAGGTCAATGTCACGCTGAGCCACCAGAAAGAGTACGACATGTACAAGGCCGGCGAGTACCTGTTCTACCGCCGCAGTGGCCAGACTGATTTCGGCTGCGTGCAATGCCATGGCGAAGCCGGCAGGCGCATCCGACTGCAGGATCTGGTGCACATGACCAGCAAGGAGGGTGCGCAGGAGGTGGCCTCCACATGGCCGGCGTACCGCGGTGCGCATTATGTCGTGCGAACGATGCAATGGCGGCTCAATGACTGCGTGTGGCAGATGCGCCTGCCCGATCTCAAATACGCGACGGATTATTCGATCGCTTTGACCATGTTTCTCAACCGCCAGGGCAATGACGCAGTCATGCAGGTGCCCGGATTCAAACGTTAGGGGACCGGGATGAAAACGACAGGGCTCCAATATTTTTTGATTGCGGCTGCCGGACTGGTGATCGCGGGCTGCGCGGGCTACCCGGACCAGGCCACGACCCGGCAATCGGCCGAAAAAATGGTCTTCGAGGCTTTCGCCGCCTCACCCGCGCACATGAAGCGTCTCGAGCAGGACCGGTCGCAACAGATCTGCAGCAGGATCGGCGACGCAAAACTGGACCAGCAGGAAGCTGCTGAAATCATCCAGCTGGCCCGGACATCGATCCGCTATCCGGCTTCAGGCAAACTCCTCGGCGACTGGAAAACCGGCGACAGTCTGGCGCATGACGGTTCCGGTGATCGCATCCGTAATGGCAAGACTGAAGCGCGCAAGGAAAATGGCGCACTGTGCCAGAACTGCCACGCGCTTGCGCCAGGTGAAATCAATGTCGGCAATGTCGGCCCGCCGCTGACCGGCTATGGCAAGCAGCGTGGAAATTCCGAAGCCATCGTCAAATACACCTACGACAAAATTTACAATGCGTGGGTCTATTTCCCCTGCTCCAACATGCCGCGCCTCGGCGCCACCGGGCACCTGACACCGGAACAG
>CAZSIR010000011.1:0-34467 GCA_964606765.1 uncultured Bordetella sp.
AGGCCGGACATTCGGCCATTGTTTCCACGACCGGCAACGAGGATTGCCACGTCATCCTGCGCGGCGGCAAGGCGCCCAATTACGATGCGGCGAGTGTCGATGCAGCAGGACGCGGCCTGGCTGACGCCGGCATTCCGGCGCGCATCATGATCGATTTCAGCCACAGCAACAGCAGCAAAAAGCCGGAGAAACAGGTCGACGTCGGGCAGGATGTGGCCACTCAGGTGGCCGGCGGCGACGACCGCATTTTCGGCGTGATGGTGGAAAGTCATCTGAAGGCGGGGCGGCAGGATCTGCTGCCGGGCAAGCCGCTGACTTACGGTGTCAGCATCACCGACGGCTGCATCGGCTGGGACGAAAGCCGGACGCTGCTCGAGACGCTGGCGGACGGTGTACGCAAGCGCCGGCTCAAAGCCGTCGCAGCGAATTAACGGGGGGATGATGCAGCTGCACCGGCCGCTGCATAATCCCTGAACCCATGGCCCAGGACGACCTCAGCGCGCTCACCGATCAGGGCAATCTCGCCAGGCTTGAGCACGTGGGGGGCGGCACCGCGATTGCCGCCGAGATCTTCGGACTGGTCAGCAAATCCCAGTTTTTCGCCGAATTTTCGCGCGAGGATATCGGCATCCTCGCCGAATACATGGAAGTTTTCCGCGCCCGGTTGGGTGAACTGATCATCCGCGAGGGGGATGCCGGCGATTTCATGGTATTGATCGTTGAAGGCGAGATCGACATTCTGAAGAAAGACCAGCGCGGCGAGCAGCAACACATGACCAGCGCCGGCCCCGGCATGACGCTGGGTGAAATGTCGATGATCGACGGTGAGCCGCGTTTCGCCACCTGCATGGCCTCGCAGCCGACCACATTTGCCGTGCTGACCCGCGACAATATGGCAAAAATCATCCTTGATCACGCCGGTCTGGGTTCGAAGCTCCTGGTGAAAATGGTTACCATGCTTTCCCTGCGCCTGCGCCAGACCAGCGCGAGGCTGCTGCGGGTGATGGAAGAGCGCCGCTGATTTTCCCCGTGGCGCGGGAAATGCATGCATGCCCTGGGCCCTGCCTGCCGGTCAATGATTCATCCATTTTTTTGCATCCTGTTGCTGCTGGCTTTCGCTCCTCGTCCGGTTTTTGCACAGGCGGTCGAGGCTGTCGATGGCCGGGGCATTGCCATTCATCTCGCCGGGCCGGCCCGGCGCATCATCACGCTGACGCCGCACCTCACCGAGCTGGTTTTTGCCGCAGGCGCCGGCGACCGGCTCGCCGGCGTCGCGCGCTTCAGCAATTTTCCCGCGGCGGCGCGGCGGCTGCCGGTGGTCGGAGATGCCGGTCAGTTTGACGCCGAGTCCGTGCTCGCGCTGAAGCCGGATCTGGTTCTTGCCTGGAAAAACGGCACTCCGGCAGCGGTGATCGCAGGTCTCGAGAACGCCGGCCTGCCGGTTTATGTGGCGGAGGCTTCCCGGCTGGATGATGTTGCGCGCGGGCTCGAAGCGGTTGCAAGGCTGGCGGGGACTTTGCCGGCCGGCATCCGCGCCCGCGACGAGTTTGCCGGGGGGTTGGCGAATTTGCGTGCGCGTCGTCATCGGGGGGCGCCGGTGCGCGTGTTCTACGAAATCTGGCCAAGGCCGCTGATGACCGTCAACGACGCGCATGTCATCAGCGAGGTGATTTCGCTGTGCGGCGGCGTCAATGTTTTCGGCGGACTGCGCCCGCTGACGCCTGAGGTATCACGCGAGGCCTTGCTTGCGGCGCGCGCTGAAATCGCCCTGGGCGGCAGTTCAGCCGAGACTGCGGCGGGATTTGCCGCGCGCTGGGCCGCGTTGCCGCCGCCGCTGAATGCACTGCCGGCGCATTACATTCCCGCCGATCTCATCCAGCGTCCGACACCGCGCCTGCTGCAGGGCGCGCAGCTGGTCTGCGCGCAGCTTGATGCGGTGCGAAAAGCGCGGCGCTGAAAACGGCTGTGCGTTCAGCCGCGGTTGCGGCCCTGTTGCCACAGCACGTCGCCATCGCCGCCGGATTTGTTGAGGCAGCGGGCGAGGACAAACAGCAGGTCGGACAGGCGGTTCAGGTACTGCATCGGCAGCGCCGCGGAGGGGTTGGCGCCGCCCGCCGCCTGTTCTCCGGCCCTTTCCCTGTCTTCCCCGTCCATTGCAACCAGCGCGCGTTCGGCGCGACGGCAGATGGTGCGCGCAACATGCGCCAGCGCAGCGGCGCGGCTGCCGCCGGGCAGCACGAAATCCTTCAGCGGCGCCAGCCCGGCATTAAAGCGCATCACCAGCTGCTCGATGCGTTCCAGGTGCGCTGCACTGACCAGCGTGTGGCCCGGCAGGCTCAGTTCGCCGCCGAGATCAAACAGGTCATGCTGCACGCCGGACAGTGCATCACGCACTTCATCCGGCAGCGCTTCCGTGAGCAGCAGGCCGATGCTGCTGTTGAGTTCATCGACATCGCCCATCGCGGCAATGCGGGCATGACTTTTGGCGATGCGTTCACCCGAGGCGAGTCCGGTGCTGCCGTCGTCACCGGTGCGCGTCACGATCCTGGAAAGTCGGTTGGCCATGGTTCAGGGGATGCGGAGAGCGCCCATTATAGGCGCCGGGGTGCGGTGTGCGGCACAGCATGTTAATCTGGAAATGCAATTGGAACGGTAAACGGAGCGGCCAGCCGGGCAGCCCGGTGTGCTCAGCGCCCGCCGCACAGCAAGACCGTGCAACAAAACCGTGCATCAAAACCGATCACCAGGAGGCAGAACATGTTCAAGCACATCCTGATTTACACCGACGGTTCGAAGCTCTCGCGCAAGGCGCTGGTTACCGGCATCAAGCTGGCGAAAATGTCCGGCGGCAAGGTGACCTTCCTCTACGTGCTGCCACGGCTGGATCCGATGATTTTCGCCGAAGGTTATGTGCCCGAGCCGGACTGGGTGGATGACTACGAAAGCTCTGCGCGCGATAACGCCAAGGCGTACCTCGCGCGTGCCGAAGTGCTGGCGGGAAAATCCAACGTGACCTGCAGCACGCGCATGGCCACCGCCGACCGGCCCTACAAGGAAATCATCGCCACGGCGCGGGCACGCAACTGCGACGGCATCGTGATGCCCTCGCGCGGCCGCAAGGGGATGACCGCGGTACTGCTCGGCAGCGAGACCATGGAAGTGTTGACGCGATGCACCCGGCCAGTCATCGTCGTCAGATAAAAATCAATAAAATCAAATACTTGCTATTTTTGTGCCAAGGGGGCGGCTGATTCACCCGGAAGCGGCATGTCGGCCGCGGGCGGCCGCGGTTCCCCGTTCGGCAGGCTGCTGCGGCACTCGCGGAAAATCTGCAGCTTGCAGTCGCGGCAGACCGCGGTATCGAGTTTTTTGTAGATGGCCGCGATCGCATTGCGCTTCACCGGAAACATGTTGTCGTCGCCGATGTCGGCCATGTAGCCGCCACGGCGCAGCAGCGCCACGACTTCATCCTTGAGCCGGTAAAAATACAGGCCGCCGCCGAGCCGCCGCCGGCGCTTGGCCTCGTGCGCCAGCAGTTCGGCGCCGGCCACATCGACGAAATTGATGCCGCTGGCGACGATCACCGCATGTTTCTGCAGATTGTGCTCGCCGATCCGGTGCAGCATCTGCTGCATGTGGTCCACTGCGCCGAAGAAAATCGAACCGTTGACGCGCAGGCATTTCACCTGCGGGCAGTCGGGCAGGCCGGTATCCGCTGAATAATGGTAGCTGCCTTCCTCGGGGTCCGGCTTGACGTCGCGTATCACCGGATGCGAGGTGCGTTTGAGGTACAGCATCAGCGACAGCAGGATGCCGGTGTAGATCGCGAACTCGAGCTGCACGAACAGCGTGGCGAGCAGCGTGACGGCAAGCACCACGCTCTCCGACAGGCTGGTGCGGATGATATTGCGGATCTGCGGAATGTCGATCAGTCCCCAGGCCACCATGAACAGGATGCCGGCCATGGTCGGCACCGGCAGGAACTGCACCAGCGGCGCCACCAGCAGCACGATCATCAGCAGGAAAACCGCGGAAAGGATGGAGGCGATGGGGGTGCGCGCGCCGGCTTCGTAGTTGACGCCGCTGCGGTTGAAGGAGCCGCTTGATGCATAGGCCGAGAAAAAACTGCCGGCGATATTGGACAGGCCCTGACCGATGAATTCCTGGTTGCCGTCGATGCGCTGTTCGGAGCGCACCGCGATGGCGCGCGCGATCGAAACCGCTTCGGTGAGACCGAGCATCGTCACGGCAACGGCGATCGAAGCCGTCTTGCGCAGCGCTTCCAGCGAAAATTCCGGAGGTTCGAAGTGGGGGAAGATCCCGGACAGGGCCTTGACGGTGCCGATCTGTTCGCGTGCGTCCAGCTGCGGAATCAGTCCAAGCAATGCGGTGTAAAGACTCCCTGCGATCATCGCCACGATCATGTAAGGCATTCTCGGAAAGCGCCGCTTGACGAAAATGCCGACCAGCAGCGTGATCATGCCGACGGAGGAGACATACCAGTTGATGTCGTTCAGTCCGTAGAGGGTCTGGCGCAGGGTTTCGGCGAAGGAAATGCCGCGCGGCATCGGGATGCCGAAAAAGTGCGGCACCTGGGTGCTGATGATCAGCAGTCCGGCGCCGGCGGTGAAGCCGAGAACGACGGTGTGCGAAATGAAATTGACCAGGGCGCCCATGCGGGCGAGGCCCATCCCCAGCTGAAAGATGCCGGTGAGGAAAGTCATCATCAGCACCAGGCGTATGTATTCCGGAGTACCGGGTTCGGCGACGCCGCTCATCGTCGTGTAAATCACGATGGAAATCGCGGTGGTCGGGCCCGATACCAGGTGCCAGCTGGAGCCGAACAGGGCGGCGATGATCGCCGGGATCATCGCGGCATAGAGTCCGTATTCCGGCGGCAGGCCGGCGATCGTGGCGAAGGCCACGCCCTGCGGCAGCACAACCACCGCACCCGTCAAGCCGGCCAGCGAGTCGGCGCGCAGGGTCTGGCGGCTGACCATCGGCCACCAGTGCAGAAACGGAAACAGCCGGCCGGCGAACTGCAGCAGCTCGGGCCGGGAGAGGAGTGGAAACTTCAAGGGCTTTCCCGTGGCAATGGATTGATTATCGGTCATCGCGCAGTTGCTGGCCAATCAGCTTAATTTGCCCGGCAATCAGCGAAATTTTTGGGCTATAATCGGCGCCCTGCGTCGTTCAAAAAAGGAAAGAGCGCCTTCATGATACGGTTAACTGCAATCTGCCTCAGCGTTGTTCTGCTCCCGGGCATCGCCCTGGCTGCCGACGGCGATCCGGTGGCGGGCAAAGGCAAGACCGCGATGTGTGCCGGCTGTCACGGCATAGACGGTTACAAGACCGCGTTTCCGGTGACCTACAATGTCCCCAAAATCGGCGGCCAGCACGCGGCTTACATCGTCAAGGCGCTGCAGGCTTACAAGAGCGGTGATCGCCAGCATCCGTCGATGCGCGCCATTGCGGCCGGCCTGAGCGATCAGGACATGGCTGATGTTGCGGCGTACTACGCTGCGCCGGCAACCCATTCAGCATCGAAATAACCGGTTTCAGGGGATCGTGATGAAAAAACTGTTGTGGATGGCCGGATGCGCCGTAATGCTGATCAGCGGTCCGGTGCTGGCAGCGAATCCTGCGGCCGGCCAGGAAAAGGCCAAAACCTGTGCTGCCTGCCACGGACCGGACGGCAACAGTGCCGCCCCGGATTTCCCCCGGCTGGCCGGGCAGAAATTTGATTATCTGGTCAAGGCGCTGGCTGACTACAAGTCGGGCGAGCGCAAAAACGCGATCATGGCGCCGCAGGCCGCCAACCTGTCACAGCGTGACATGGAGGACCTGGCGGCTTATTTCTCGCGGCAACACGGGCTCACGGTCAAGTACTGAGTTCCTGCAGCCGCAAAAAACGCGCCGCATCCCGGCGCGTTTTTTTACGCCGTTTTTTGACGGAATTCGCAGAGATCGCGGATCAGGCATGCGCCGCAGAGGGGCTTGCGCGCTATGCAGACATAGCGGCCGTGCAGGATCAGCCAGTGGTGGGCGTGCAGCCGGAACGGTTCCGGCACCACTTTCAGCAGTTTCTGCTCGACCGCCAGCGGATCCCTGCCCGGCGCAAGGCCGGTGCGGTTGCCGATGCGGAAAATGTGGGTATCCACGGCAATGGTCGGTTCGCCGAAGGCAATGTTGAGCACGACGTTCGCGGTCTTGCGGCCGACGCCCGGCAGTTCTTCCAGCGCGGCACGGTCGCGCGGCACGCTGCCGCCGTGTTTTTCCAGCAGGATGCCGCAGGTGGCGATGATGTTTCTGGCCTTGGTGCGGTAGAGGCCGATGCTTTTGATGTAGGGCTCCAGGCCGGCCACGCCCAGTTTCAGCAGCGCCCGTGGCGTGTTCGCCTTGCGGAACAGCGTACGCGTGGCGCGGTTGACGCTTTTGTCGGTGGCCTGTGCGGACAGGATCACCGCCACCAGCAATTCGAAGGGTGATGCAAACTCAAGTTCTCCGCGCGGCTCGGGATTGGCATCGCGGAAGCGTTCAAACAGGGCCTGTCTTTTGGCGGGATTCACCGGATTCTGAAAAGAACTTGTGAAATCAACCGGGTGATTATAATGGGCGCATTGCGGTTCATATGGCGTTTCAGGCGGGGTGCCCGATGCAGCGCGTGGTGATGGGATTTTCCGGCGGATGGTTGGCGGTCCTGCTGTTGGCGGCATGGACAGGCATGGTGTCTGCAGAGCCGGTGACGGTGGAGCGCGACAGCGTGCTGCGCAGCGAGCCGCGCACGGATGCCGGCGTTGCCGGCAACCTGGCCAAGGGGGCCAGCGGGGATGCGGTGGCACGGCAGGGCGCCTGGGTGCAGGTGAAATCCGGTGCCGTGACCGGCTGGTTGTATTCCTTCAACGTCCGCTTTGGCGCGGTTGCGGCCGGCGCTGGCGGCGATTCGGGCGCGGGTTCCGCGCTGGGGCGCGTCTTCGGGCCGCGCCAGAAGGTGAATGTCACGGCCACCATCGGTATCCGCGGCCTGGACGAGGAGGATCTCAAGCAGGCGCATTTTGATGAGGGCCAGATGCAGCAGCTCGACGGCTTTGCCGCCAGCCGCGAACAGGCCGCGGCGCGGGCCGGCAGCGCGGGGCTGAGCGCGGTCAGTGTCGAGTACCTCGGGCAATCACCCGCTGCGGAATCCGGGAGCGGCCGATGAAAGCGCCGCGCACGGGGGTGGCTGTGGTGATCGCGATGCTCTGTGCTGCGGCGCAGGCGCAGACCATCGACCTCAACCGCATTTTCAGCATCGGCCGCGATGCGGTCACCGCGGTGGCAGGCGTCAGCGAACAGGAAGAACAGAAAATCGGCCGCGAAATCGCCGGGCGCATGCTGGGCGCGGCGCCGCTGGTCAACGATCCCGCGCTGCAAGGGTACGTCAACCGCGTCGGGCGCTGGATTGCGGCGCAAAGCGAGCGGCCGGATCTGCCATGGCGTTTTGCGGTGATCGACACCGCATCGATCAACGCCTTTGCCGCGCCGGGCGGCTATGTGCTGCTGACGCGCGGGCTTTATGAAATTCTTGATACCGAGGCCCAGCTGGCCGGCGTGCTGGCGCATGAAATCGCGCACATCGTGCGCCGCCATCATGTGACGGTGATGCAGAAAAGCGCCGCGCTGTCGGCCGGGGCGCAGCTCGCCCAGCGCGACAACCGCAATGCGCTGCTCAACAACATGATCGGCAGCGGCGCGGAGGTGTTTGCGCGCGGCCTCGACAAGAGCGCGGAACATGAGTCCGACGCGATGGGCGTGGTGCTGGCCGCGCGTGCCGGCTACAACCCCTTCGGTCTGGTGGATGTGCTGCACAAGCTGGAAGCGCGCGGCGCTTCGGACGGTTCGCTGGCCCTGCTGTTCAAAACCCACCCCGCGCCCGGCGACAGGCTGGAGGAACTGGGCGCTGCGCTGACGCCGCGGGTGGCGGGCCTGCCTGCGGGGCGCGATCCGGAGATCCGCCGGATTGCCGCCGGCGCAGGACCGGTGCGCGCGGCGAAACCGCTGCCGGCGGAAGGGGCGCGCGGGCTGGCGGCGCAACCGGCCGCGCAACCGGAACAACCCAAGGGCGGCGCGGGCTTGGACCCGGCCCAGTTGCTGCGCGGCCTCTTCGGCCGCTGATGCGGCAGATGGCAGCCGCCGGTTTTAACCGGCGGTTTTCCCCAGTCGTGCGCGCGCCCTCGCCATGACGCGCTCCAGCCTTGCCCTTTTTCGTGCTGCCGCGTCCGGATTTTTTCCCAAGCGGTCTGCCGCCTTGCGCTGCGACAGGCGTTTCCGGTGTGCATTAAAACGCTCGCGCAAGCGGGGTGCTGCCGCGCGCTGTGCCGCGTAATCACGCGCGGCGCCGGTGGGCAGGACGCTGATGCAATCCACCGGGCAGGGGGGCAGGCACAGGCCGCAGCCGGTGCATTCGGCGCTGATCACGGTATGCATCATGCGGCGTGCGCCGACGATGGCATCCACCGGGCAGGCGGGCAGGCACAGGGTGCAACCGATGCAGAGCGCCTCATCGATGACGGCCACGGCGGGCGCCGCGGTGATGCCGAATTTTTTGTTCAAAGGCGGGGCTGCGGTGTCCAGCAGCAGCGCCAGTTCCGCGATCAGTTCGCTGCCGCCCGGCGGGCACTGGTTGATCGGCGCCGTGCCGCGGGCAATCGCCGCGGCATACGGCTGGCAGCCGGCGTAACCGCACTGGCAGCATTGGGTTTGCGGCAGCAGGGCATCGATGGCTTGCGCAGAAACGGCGCGGCGCATGGAGAATCAGGCGGGTGCGGCGCCGGCGCTGATGCAGTCGCGCACCAGTGCGGGCCCCGCGTAGACGAGGCCGGTATAGAGCTGCACCAGGCTGGCGCCGGCTTTGAACCTCGCCGCGGCATCGCTGCCGCTCATGATGCCGCCTGCGCCGATGACCGGTATGGCGCCGCCCAGCGCGGCCGCAAGCTGACGGGTCACAGTCTGTGCCCGGGCGGTCAGCGGCGCACCGCTGAGGCCGCCGGTTTCGGCGCCGTGCGGCCATTGCGCGACCGCGTCCCTGGCGATGGTGGTATTGGTGGCGATGACAGCGTCAATGTGATGCGCGACCAGCAGTCCGGCAATCTCCGATAGCTGCGACGGCTCGAGGTCGGGGGCGATTTTCAGTGCCAGCGGCACGCGACGGCCATGCCGGTCTGCGAGACGCTCCCTTTCGGTCTGCAGGGCGCCCAGCAACTGGCCGAGTTCATCGGATTGCTGCAGCTGGCGCAGGTTTTTGGTGTTCGGCGATGAAATGTTGACTGTGACGTAAGCGGCGTGCGCATAAACCTTGCGCAGGCAGATCAGGTAATCCTCGGCGGCGCGTTCCATCGGCGTGTCGAAATTTTTTCCGATGTTGATGCCGAGCACCCCCTGATAGCGTACGCGCTGCACATTGCTGATCAGCGCATCGACGCCCAGATTGTTGAAGCCCATGCGATTGATCACAGCGCGCGCTTCCGGCAGGCGGAACATGCGTGGTTTGGGATTGCCCGGCTGCGGGCGCGGCGTGATGGTGCCGATTTCGATGAACCCGAAACCCAGCGTTGCCAGCGCGTCGATGTACTCGCCGTTTTTGTCGAGGCCCGCGGCGAGCCCCACCGGGTTGGGAAAGCGGATGCCCATCACCGTGCGCGGCGCGGCGGCCGTTCCCGGCGTGCAGATGCCGGCGAGTCCGCTGCGGGTGGCGAGTTGCAGGGAGGTCAGGGTCAGGTGGTGTGCGGACTCGGCATCCAGCGTGAACAGCAGGGGGCGGAGCAGGGTATACATGACCCTATTGTACCGGTGCCCCTTGCAGTCAGGCTCGGCGCCGTTCCAGCATATAAAATAATTACTTTAAAAACAAATACTTATATTCATTTTGCGGGAAAAGTGAAGATCCCCCGGGGCCGGGCAAAAAAAGCGGCATAGAGGCCGACCATCACCAGCCAGCACACCACGCCGGACCACAGCACATGCGACAGAAAGTGCGCGCCCTGCGCGATGCGGCCGATGCCCAGCAGCAGGCCGGCGGCAATGCCGGCGAGCAGGGCTGCCCGCGCCAGGCTGTGCCTGTGCGCGTGATGCAAGGCAAAAAACGGCGCCATCAGCGCGAAGCCGGTGGCGGCATGTCCTGCGGGAAAGCACAGGCCGCGGGCATGTGCGATGCCGCGGAACTGGAACAGATGGGTATACGGTTCAAATCCGCCGAATTCGATGAAATCCCAGGGACAGGGACGATCAGTCACCAGCTTGAGCAGACTGACGGTCAGAGGCGCCAGTGCCATGGCCAGTGCGAGGAAAAGCAGCGTTGAGCGCCGCCGTTCCCATGCCGGAATGACCCAGGTCAGCATCAGCATCGCGGTCACCATGCAGGTGGCGAGGATCACCGCGTATTTGGTCCAGTGATGCAGCACGGTGTCGAAGAAAAAAGTATGGCGGTGCGGAAAGCCGTGGAGGGCGGCGTCATAAAACCAGTGACTGAACAGGCGGTCGACGCTGGTGGTTTCCATCAGGACCAGTCCGGCCATCAGGACCAGCGGGGCCAGCAGCCAGCGCCGCGGAATGGTTTCCGCGGCATCTGCCGCTTCAGCGGACACGATAGCGGCGTTCGGCGTACAGCCTGTGCGCCAGCTGGAACACGCTGGTGGCATCGCGCTGCGCCTGCTCGTCGTCGGGCAGGGTGGTTTGCTGGTGGCTTGCCGTGTCGTATTTCATGGTGGCGGTGCTTTTGCGGAAGCCCAGCAGGTTCAGCCGCTCGTCCTTGTAGAGCCCGATGTCGCGGTTGTGGTTGAGCAGGATGTTGGAGGCGCCGCCGGCGAGGGCGTCACGGCCGAAGAAAGTGCTGTCGTAACTGAAGTTGAGCAGTCCCAGCACCGTCGGCGCGACATCCAGCTGGCTGACCGGGGTCGTCACTTTGCGTGGCGCGAGGCGCTGCGGGTTGTAGACCATGAAGGGAATGGCGTAGGTCGGCAGCGGTATGTCCTCGCGGCCGTAAACCCTTGCGCCGTGGTCGGCGACGATCACCACCAGCGTGTCCTTGAAGTACGGCCGCTGCTGCAGCGTTTCGACAAAGCGCCCCAGCGCGTAGTCGGCGTAACGCACGCCGGATTCGCGCCCTCCGCCTTTGGCTTTGACGCCGGGAACGCCTTCGGGGAAGGTGAAGGGTTTGTGGTTGGAGGTGGTCATGATCACCGAGAAAATCCGTTCGCCGCGCGCCTGCTGGCGGTCAAATTCGCGCAGCGCGTTGCGGAACAGGTCTTCGTCGCTGACGCCCCAGATGTTGCTGAAGTTTGGCGTGTCGAAATCGGTGCGGTCGATGACGCGATAGCCGTTGCTGCCGAAAAACGCGTTCATGTTGTCGAAAGTGCCGTAACCGCCGTAGATGAAGGTCGGGCTGTAGCCCTGCTCGCTCATCACCGTGGACCAGTTGAACATGTGCTCGTTGTCCGGGCGCTTGACGATGGATTCGGCCGGCACCGGCGGAAACGAGGCGGTCACGGCTTCCATGCCGCGCACGGTGCGCGTGCCGCTGGCGTAAGTGTTGGTGAAGACCAGGCTTTGTGCCGCGATGCGGTCAAGATTCGGAGTGTAGCTGGTGGCCGCGCCGTAGGCGCCGACAAACTCCGCGCCCAGCGATTCCTCGAGCACGACGATGACATGCAGGCGTTTGGCCGGCGCGTCGTGGCTGACATGGCGCGCAATGGGGCTGGCGGCGCCGGCGATGAAGCGCGTGTTGGGTTGTTCCACCAGCGCCCGGGCGCGGTCGACTGCCTCCTCGTTCGGCAGGGTCATGTAGTACTGCTCATAATCCAGCCGGCTGGTCATCGCCGCGCTGAAAAAGGAATAGATGCCGTTGCCGGACAGTTCATCGGCGACACGGTTGACTCCGGTATGCGCCGAGCTGGAATTGATCGACAGGTGCAGCGGCACCAGTGCGGCGAGCAGCCAGAGCGTCATGCGCAGTCGCTGCGAGAAGCGGGTTTCCGCCTTCAGCGTGTCGCTGATGCGGTGGCGCAGGCGCCAGACCACGGCGGCGGCAATGGCTGCGCTGACCGCGAGTGCGGTGCCCACCGGATAGGACTGCCAGATGTTGATGAACACCTCGTGCGGATAAATCAGGTATTCGACGGCGACGAAATTGAATCGGGCATTGAATTCGTCGAAAAAGAAATATTCGACTGCCGCAAGATAGGTGAGCCCGAAGCAGAGCGCGGCAAAAACGGCCCAGACCAGGATGCGATGCGCGCGCGAGTGGAACAGGCGTTCCGGCACCAGCAGCAGGTAGATCGCCAGCGGCATCACCAGATAAACGCAGGTCACCAGGTCGAAGCCCAGTCCGAACAGCAGAATGCGCGGGATTTCCAGCCACTGGATCTGCTGTGCGGCCCAGGCCTTGCCGGCCAGCGTCAGGCGCGTGGCGCCGGATACGATCAGATAAAAACCGGCCAGCATGACGAGCAGGCCATGGCGGCTGATGCGCTCGCGGATTATCAGTAAACTATTGTTTTTTAACATTTATTCTGGAGCGCCCTGATGGCGCTCCCGGCTCCGGTGACGCCACTGTAGTGGTCGCGTCGTGAAAGCCGCGTGGTGAAGCTGTGAAGCCGGTGTGAAGTGCGGAGTTGTCCCGCTCAGTGCAGACTGATCAGCGCGGCCGGCGCGCCGGCCTCAGATGCCTGGCCGGGCACGCCGGCGCCTGTTCAGGCAAAGCTGAGCTGGAATGCGGTGCCGCCGCCCGGCGCCGTGGCCACTTCGATGTGCCAGCGGCAGTGATCACAGGCGCGCTTGACGATGGCCAGTCCGAGGCCGAAGCCGTCGTCACCGTCGTTGCCGCGGTAATGGCGTTCGAACAGGCGGCTGCGCTGTTCCGGCGTGACCCCCGGTCCGGTATCCGACACGGTGAGTGTCGGCGCCGTCCATTGCACGCGAATCCCGCCGTTCATGGTGTACTGCACGGCATTGCGCAGCAGGTTGGCGAGCACCAGGTTCAGCGCCTGACGATTGACGGTGAGAGAGGTTCCGGCAGGGATGGCGTTGTCGAAATGCAGGGATTTGCGGGCGATTTCCTCGAGCCAGGGCTCGACCGCGGCATCAACCGATTCTGCGAGATCCAGTTTCTCGCGTTCCGCAATTTTTTCGGCGCGGGCGAGAAACAGCAGCAGTTCGATCTGGCCCGTCATGCGTTCTGCGGCGGCTGCGACCGCGGAAATGCGCGTGCGCACCTTGTCCGGCAGACCGGGCTCGGCGGCCAGCAGTTCACAGCTGGTGCGGATGGCCGTGAGCGGCGTGCGCAGTTCGTGGCTGGCATTGCCGGTGAATTCCTGTTCACGTTCGATCAGCTCGCGGATGCGTGTTTCGTACTGGTCAAGGGCGCGGGCCAGTGCGGCGACTTCGGCGTCCTGGCCGGGCTGCGCCAGCGGCGTGCGCGGCACGCCGGGATTCAGTGCGGCAACACGGCCCGCAAGCTCGGTGATCTGGCGGGTGATGAAGCCCGCGATCCAGTAGCCCAGCGCGGTGGCCACAACCATGATCGTGGCCAGCGCGAACAGCACCAGCCGCTTGAACTGTTCTTCCCGCACCTCATGCGGCCCGATGTCGTAGGAAACGATGAAGCGGACGCCATCGACGATGCGCACGCCAACATGCCGGTAATCGTTTCCGCCCTCGATTTCATGCATGCCCGGCGGCAATCCGCGCATTATTTCGGGAACCTTGGCCAGGTCTTCAGGGCCGTGTACCACGTAGTACTGCAGATTGGGCCCCGGATCACGGATGAAGGATGGCGCTTCACGGTGATGCTGCACCAGAAAATCCATTTCCTCGCCGACGATCTGGTTGACCAGTCCTTCTTCCAGATCCTCGGAGGCGGCATACAGCGTGATCGCCATCGCGGCGACCACCGCGATGCAGGTGATGGTCACGGCAGCGGCCACCCGGGTGCGCAGGTCGAGGGCCTTCATGGCTTGCGGTCCTGTATGCGGTAGCCGATGCCGTGCAGGGTTTCGATCGGATCATGGCCGCCGGCTGCGGTCAGTGCCCGGCGCAGGGTGCGCAGATGACTGCGCAGCGTGTCGCTGGTTTCCTGCGGCTCGCCCCAGACCGAGCGTTCGATTTCGTCGCGGCTGATGACGCGCCCGTTTTCCTGCATCAGCAGTTCGAGGATGCGCAGGCATTTCGGCGGCAGCTTCACCTCGTTGCCGGAAAAACGCACGCACATCGATTTCGGATCCAGGCTCAGTGATCCAGCCTGCAGCATGCGGCTGGCGACGCGGCCGCTGCTGCGTTTGTGCAGGGCATTGAGGCGCGCCTCGACTTCCTTCAGCGAAAACGGCTTGATCAGGTAATCGTCGGCGCCGCGGGCAAAACCCTCGAGCTTGTCGTTCAGCGTATCGCGCGCGGTCAGCATCAGGATCGGCGTTATGTTCTGCGCTTCATCGCGCAGCTTGCGCGCCAGTGTCAGGCCGTTCATGCCGGGCAGCCCGAGATCCAGCACGATCGCATCAAATGGCTGAGTGACCGCGAGGTGCAAACCGGTGACGCCGTCAGCCGCGGCGTCGACGTCATGGCCGCGTCCGGCGAGGTAGTCGTAGAGGTTCGCCGCGATGGTCGCGTCGTCTTCGATGATCAGGATGCGCATCGGCGGGCGCGGTTCAGGCGGGCAGGCGTTGCCAGCGGCCTTCGACCAGGCCTTCCATCGGCTGGAAGCTGATTTTGTAGGCCATCTTGCGGCTTTGGGCGATCCAGTAGCCGAGATAGAGATAGGGCAGGTCGAGCTGCCGGCAGAGTTCGATCTGCCAGAGGATGTTGTAGGTGCCGAAACTGGCGCCGGTGACTTCCGGATCGAAGAAGGTGTACACCGAGGACAGGCCGTCCTGCAGCCGGTCGACGATGCTCACCATGCGCAATGCGCCCTGCTCGCGGAATTCGACCAGCTGGGAATCGACATTGCTCTGCAAAAGGAAGTGCCGGTACTGTTCACGGCTGTCCTGATCCATGCCGCCGCCGGCGTGGCGCTGCGCCTGATAGCGCAGGTACAGCGCATAGTGTTCGGGATGGTATTTGAGCTCGAGCGTGCGGGATTCGAGCGCGGCATGGCGTTTCCAGGCGCGGCGCTGCGTGCGGCTGGCGCGGAAATCCTCGATCGCCACCCGCACCGGCACGCAGGAGCGGCAGTGATCGCAGTGCGGACGGTAGGTGAAGGCGCCGCTGCGGCGGAATCCGGCGCGCACCAGTTCGCTGTAGACCGGGCCGTCAATCAGGTGACTGGGCGTGGCGACCTGCGAGCGCGCCATCCGTTCCGGCAGGTAGCTGCAGGGATAGGGCGCGGTCGCATAAAACTGCAGGACCGAGAGCGGAAATTCTGAAAGATAAGTCACTGCGCTGTGCCCATGCTCACCAGTTTGCGGACTCGACATTGCCGCGCCAGACATCGGCGGCTGCGGGGTAGTTTACCAATTCCTCCAGTCGTTGCGAGAACTCGCTGCGGGGGATCTCGCGGGCGCCGAAGCGGGCGAGGTGGGTGGTGTTCATCTGGCAGTCGATGATGCCGAACTGGTGGTGCTGCAGCCGGCGCACCAGCTGCGCCAGGGCGATTTTCGAGGCGTCGGGCGCGCGGGTGAACATCGATTCGCCGTAAAACGCGCGTCCCAGTGCGATGCCGTACAGTCCCCCGGCAAGCCTGCCGTCGATCCAGGTTTCAACGGAATGCGCGTGGCCGAGCCGGTGAAGCTCGCAATAGGCTGCGATCATGTCCTCGGTGATCCAGGTGCCGGCGCCGTCCGCGCGCGGTGCGGCGCAGCAGCGCATCACGGTTTCAAAGGCGGTATCCACGCGGATTTCGTAATCCTGCCGGCGCAGGCGCTTGGCGAGCGAGCGTGGCAGGCGGAATTCCGCCGGGAACAGCGCCATGCGCGGATCGGGGCTCCACCACAGCAGGGGTTGCCCTTCGCTGTACCAGGGAAATATGCCGCTGCGGTAGGCGGAGAGCAGCCGCGCCGGCGACAGGTCGGCACCGGCGGCGAGCAGGCCGGAAGGTTCGCGCAGCGCCCGCTCCAGCGGGGGAAAGGGATCGCTGTTTTCCAGCCAGGGAATCATGGCGACATTGTAAGTGCAGCGGCTGGGCGCCTTCCGCGCTGTCGCCGCGCGGAAGGCTGCCGCAGGGCTTTACTTGATCACGCCGCAGGCGACGCGTCCGCCGGCATTGCCGGTCGGATCAGTCTTCATGTCATCGACATCCATGTGCACGATCACGGCGCGGCCGATGATGCCGTCGGGTTTGTCCTTGCTGACGGAGATGCCGCCGACGACAAAATTCACCGTGGCGGTGCCCTTGTCATCGAAGTTCAGGTTGCCGAGATCGCCGGCATGGCGTTGAGGCTCGTAGGGGCCGCCATGTTTGTGCTTGTCCGGATTGAAGTGGCCGCCGGTGCTCATTGCCTTGGGATCGCTGCAGTCGCCCTTTTCGTGGATGTGAAAGCCTTTGGGTCCCTTGACGTGACCGCTGAAGCTGCCGGCCACGCGGACAATGTCCGGACCGGCCTGGGTGAATGTCACGGTTCCCTGCACCTGGCTGCCGCTCCTCGGCTCGAGGGTGGCCGTGGCGGTGGCCTCCTTCTGTTCCCCCGTTCCCGCACAGCCCGCGGTGATGCCGATCAGGGCTGCTGCTGCGATCATGCGCTTCATTGCAATCTCCTTTGGTTGGGTAAACCGGTTAACAGGTCGTCGCCCGTTTCCGCCCACACGGAATGATAAGTATTTGATTTTATTATATTTTTAACAACGGACTTGCTGCTTGCAAAAACGCGTCAATGCAGTGACGGTGGTGGTTCCGCTGACGCGCTGCTGCGCACGCGCCGGTGAACCATGTTCCATCGCCAGCCTCATCTCATACTTGCTGAAAAAAACATTGAACATTTCACCGCCCAGCGTGCCGGTGGCATGCAGCGCATCGCTGTCGCGATCATGCTCCAGCAGGATCGCGCACAGCGGCTGCGGCGCCGGGCCGCCCATCACGCGCGCGCCGGCCGAGGGATCATACTCGCTGTGCTCCGAACAGCAGTGAATCATGTTCGGCTTGCTGATGCGCGACGCGGTGGACTGGCCGCGGTAACTGATGAAACTGATCTGCCGGGTCGGATAGGTCAGCTGGTGCGAGCAGATCGCCGAGTAGCCGACGATGGACTGCTGCGGGCCGACGCCGCCGGGCCAGTTGTAGCTCGCGCCGTCCCCGGTTTTGAGCGCCACGTTGCGCGTGGTGGGTTTGCCGAGGTTGAGCAGGAAGCAGGGCGTGCCCTCGAACGGATAGTGAAAAACATAGTTTTCGCCCGGGTTGAGCCGCGAAGCGCGCAGCGGCTGCCCTGATTCATCGACCAGGCGGATTCTGCCGTATTGGCGGGGCTGCGCGTCGGCAGCGGCCAATGCATCCTGCGTTCCCAGCCCGATGGCGGAGGCGGCACAGACACGGATGAAATCGCGGCGTTCCATGGTTGGCTTGCTGCCGGGCTGAAGGCGACGGGCTATTGTTCAGATATCGCCGGTGCGATGTCAATAGCCGGACCGGCTTTGCGCAAATAAGCCGCGGCCTTGTCCATGTCAGTGGTGCAGGACGTTTTCGTAGCGCAGTTTTTTGCCGATTTCGCGACGCAGCGAATCCTCGTCCCGGCCCTTGATGAAAAACTTGTGCACCTCGCCTTCGTTGATGGCGGCGGTTGCCGTGTCAAAGTCGCCGACGCCGCTGAGCATGATGCGCATCACGCCGGGATACATCAGTTTGACGCGGCGCAGGAACTCGACGCCGTTCATGCCGGGCATGTTCTGGTCGGAAATGATGACCCCGACCCGGTGCGTGGCCAGCAGTTCGAAGGCTTCGCGGGTGCTGAGTGAATCCAGCACCTGGTGGCCGTCGCGTTCCAGCAGCAGGCGGGTCAGCAACAGGTGGTCCCTGTCGTCGTCGACAACCAGCACGGCGGGGGTGCGGTCGGCGTCTTCGGCGCCGCGTGCCTGGTGCAGGGCGTTGCCCGAGGCCAGCAGGGCGGTGCAGGCGTCCACCGGGAGCGGCCGGGAAAACAGGTAACCCTGGACTTCGTCGCAGTGGTTGTCGCCGAGAAAGGCCAGTTGCTGTTCGGTTTCGACGCCCTCGGCAATGACCTTGAGATCAAGGCCATGGGCGAGGGTGATGACGGCCCGGGTGATCGCGGCGTCATCAGGATCCTCGGTGATGTCACGCACAAACGAGCGGTCGATCTTCAGTGCATTGAGCGGCAGCCGTTTCAGGTAGCTCAGGCTCGAGTAACCGGTGCCGAAGTCGTCGGCGGAAAGGCGGATGCCGAGGGCGGTCAGCTCCGTCAGCACGATGATGGCCTGTTCCGGATTCTCCATCAGCGAACTCTCGGTGATTTCGATTTCGATCAGTTCCGCCGGAATGTCGAATTTGCCGAGCGCATGTCCCAGCATGGCGCCGAATCCGGGCTGCCGCAATTGCCGGGCGGAGAGGTTGATGGCCACGGGCACCGGGGTGATGCCGGCCTCGCGCCAGGACCGGATCTGGGCGCAGGCCGTGCGCGCGACCCACTCGCCCACCGCAACGATCAGGCCGGTTTCCTCGAGCAGCGGGATGAACTGGTCCGGCGGCACCATGCGGGCATCGGGCGGCTGCCAGCGCAGCAGGGCTTCGAGGCCGCTGATCTTGCCGCTGGCGATGTCGATTTTCGGCTGGTAATGCAGCACGAACTCCTCGCGTTCGATTGCGCGGCGCAATCCGGTTTCCAGGCGCAGTTTTTCCGTGGCGCGCTGGTTCATTTCGGCGGTGTAGTACTGGTAGTTGTTGCGGCCCGCGGATTTTGCGCTGTACATCGCGGCATCGGCGTCGCGGATCAGCGTTTCAATGCTGTCGCCATCCGCTGGGTACAGCGTGATGCCGATGCTGGCGGTCACAAAAACCTCGTTGCCGTCGAGGTCGAAAGGCGCCTTCAGCAGATCGATCAGTTTCTGCGCGACCAGGCCTGCGCTCTGCGGTGTTGCAAGATCGGAGAGGATCGCGGCAAATTCATCCCCGCTCAGGCGGCCGACCGTGTCGCTCGGGCGCAACGCCCGGGTCAGGCGCTCCGCGACCTGCTTCAGCAGGCGGTCGCCGGCGGTATGGCCCAGCGTGTCGTTGACCAGCTTGAAGCGGTCGAGGTCGAGGAACAGCACCCCGACCGTCCAGTTGTTGCGGCGCGCCTGCGCGATGGCTTGGCCGAGGCGGTCGTGCAGCAGCACGCGGTTGGGCAGGCCGGTGACATTGTCATAGTGGGCGAGCTGGGCCAGGCGCTCGCTGGTCTGTTTGCGCTCGGTGATGTCGCGGTTTACACCCACCAGGCCGTAAACCCTGCCTGCGGAGTCCTTCAGCGGAACTTTGGAGGTCAGGTGCCAGCGGGTCTCACCGCCGTTTTCGCCGTTGCCGAAATGGGTTCGGGCTTCGCGGTCGATCAGCGGTTCGCCGGACTGGATGACTTCCCGGTCCTCTTCATGGATGCGCCGGGCCTGATCGGGCGGAAAGAGGTCGAACACCGTCTTGCCGACGATGTCCTCATTGCGGCTCAGGCCGCGCACCTTGAGATTGGCGGCGTTCTGCAGGATGAATCGGCCCTCGGCGTCCTTGACGTAGATGCGTTCCGGGATGGCGTCGACCACGGTGCGCAGCAGCTGCCGTTCCTGCGCCAGTGCGGTTTCCACGCGCTTGCGTTCCGATATGTCTTCGATGATGCGCAGGAAGAACAGGGGTTCTCCGCCGCCGTCACGCACCAGGGAAATCGTGCGGTTGGCCCAGACGACCGTGCCGTCCTTGCGCATGAACGGGCGTTCGGAGGAATAGGTCTGCATTTTCCCCTGCAGCATCTGTTCCAGGTATTTCGGGCGTTCGGACTCGCGGTAGTCCGGGGGAAGGAAATCCCCGGTTTTCATGCCGAGCAGCTCCTCCCGGGTGTAACCGAGGATTTCACAGAGCTTGGGATTGACGTGCAGTATCCGGCGGTCGGCGCTGCTGTGCATGATGCCGATCGGCGCGTGGTCGAATGTCGTGCGGTAGCTGTCTTCCGCCATCTTGCGGGCGGTGATGTCCTCGACCACGAAAATGTACTGGGTGGCGTCGTTGGCGACATCCCGGGCCAGTGAGGTGGTGCGCCTGACCCAGATGACCGTGCCGTCTTTGTGGATGTAGCGTCTTTCCGACTGCAGGTGATCGGTTTCGCCCGCGATCAGCCGCATGCGCGCCGCGGCGTCGCGGCTGCGGTCATCGGGGTGGCTGATCTGCCGCAGCTGGGTGCCGACGAGTTCTTCCCGGGTGTAACCGGTCATTTCGCAGAATTTGCGGTTGGTGGTGATGATCCTGCGGTCAAGATCGGTGCGGACAATGCCGACTGCAGCCTGTTCGAAAGTCTGTTCGAGGCGGACTTCCGCCTGCTTGCGGTCGGTGATGTCCTGGATCACGGAAATGACGTGCGAGGGCCTCCCGTCACCGCCGAGAACGGTGGACACCGAGACATTGCACCAGATCGCGCTTCCGTCCTTGCGCAGGAAGCGCCGTTCGCGGGTATAGCTGAAGGACTCTCCCTGCAGTATCCGGTTGTTGAATTTACCCGCGGCTTCCTGTTCTTCAGGCAGCGTGACGTCGTTGGGGCAAAGGCGCATCAGTTCTTCACGGCTGTAGCCGAGCATGTCGCAGAATTTCTGGTTCACGCGCAGCCACGGAGCGCTGCGCTCCCCCGGCAGCCTCAGCGTCATGCCGACCGACGCCTGCTCGAAGGATGCGGTGAAGAGCAGCTCGGTGGCCTTGTGCCCGGTGACGTCGGTGATCATCGAAATGATGTAACGCGGTTCGCCGTCCGGCTCCCTCACCAGCGACATCGAGCGGGTGACGTGTATCGTGCGGCCGTCCTTGCGCAGGTAGCGTTTTTCGGCATAGACATGCGGGATTTCACCGCGCAGCAGCTTTTCAGTGCGTTCGCGGCTGGCCGGCCTGTCGTCGGGATGGGTAATGTCGTCGAGCGCGCTTTTTGCCAGCAATTCTTCCCGGGTGTAGCCGAGCATTTCGCAGAGGCGGTTGTTGACGGTCAGGTACTGACCGGATGGCAGCGTCAGGGCGATGCCGATGGCGGACTGGTTGAAGGTGGCGTGGAAGCGCTCCGCTTCCTCCTTGCGCCGCGAGATGTCCTCGATGACCCGGATCAGGTACTGCGGCCTGCCTTCATCGTCACGCACCGCCGATACCGAGCGGTTGACCCAGAACAGCGAGCCGTCCTTGCGGCGATAGCGCTTTTCCCCGGAAAAGCTGTTGATCTCCCCGGCGAGCAGCTGATTGCGAAGGGCGCGGTCGTTGCCCCGGTCGGCGGGATGCACGATGTCCGCCGGTCCCATGCGGAGAATTTCCTTCAGCGAGTAGCCCAGCATGGTGCAGAACTGCTGATTGGCCCGCAGATAACGGTCATCCAGCGAAGAATGGACGATGCCCACGGTCGATTGCTCGAAGGTGGCGCGAAAAGGATCGTCGGCGGTTTTTTTCCGGGCGCGCATGGCACCGGTTGTTCCGGCGTTTTTTTTCAGCGAAGGCACGCGTTTTTTTGCGCCTCGCGGGGGAGGGGTTTTTGGGGATTTCACCGGCCGGCACTCCGCCGGACCCGGGGCGCGGGCATGGAGGTCCTGGCCGAAGCCCGGGCCCGCAGGGCAAGCGGCGGGCGCGATGCCCCGATTCGAGGGCGCAGTGAAAATCGATGACACTGAAGCGGCCCCGGCATAGTCAACGGTCTCCTCCGTTTTCCGCGCGGGCACGCGGAACAGCCAAAGGACAAGCGTAAATTATTTTTCGCGGTATGTGAATTGTTCACCGGTGAATCCCGCATTTAAATGGCATATGCTGGACCCGATGGCCGATCCGGATGCGGATTTGGCCATTTGCCGCGCTTTTTTGGCGGATTTGTGCTGAATTCCCCTGTTACGGGTCGGGGCCTGGGGTCGGCATGGGACTGCGAGCCGCGACCCGCGGCTGCGCTTACTTTTCGATCCGGTTGACGAAATAGGCGCCGCCGGTTTTTTCCGCACTGAAGCGCACCTTGTCTCCCGCTTTCAGTTGATTCAGCAGCGCCGGATCGCGGACCTGGAAAACCATGGTCATCGGCGGCATGCCGAGATTCTCGATGGCGCCATGTCGCAGCGTGATTTTTTTTGCATCCAGATCGACTTTACGGACTTCGGCTTCGGTCATTGCGGCCGCGGACTGCGCGGCCTGGTGGCTGCTTGCGCCGGCATTAAAGCTCGAAACAAGCAGCAGGGCGGCGATCGTGATCGGGTATTTCATGTCGGTGTTCTCCGTGGGTTGATGATCAGGGTTTGGGCCGGTAACTTTTATAGACGGCGTGAGCGCCGCTTTCGCTGACGATCAGTACGTCATGGGGTTCATGGCGCCCGGGCGTTTCCATGCCGGGCGAACCCGCCGGCATGCCTGGCACGGCAAGTCCGCGCGCCCGCGGTTTTTCCGCGAGCAGTCGCCTGATTTCACGTGCAGGGACATGGCCTTCGATGGCATAGCCGTTGACCACTCCGGTATGGCAGCCCGCCAGTGCATCGGGAATGCCGTGGCGGCGGCGCATTGCCGCAGTATCTTCGACAGCGACCGGTTTCACACGGAAACCGTTGGCGCGCAGATGCTCCATCCACGCGCTGCAGCAGCCTCATCCCGGGTTGTAGTAAACGGTGATTTCACTTTCTGCGCGGGCCAGTCCCGGCAGTCCCAGCGCGACGGACAGCAGCAGCATCAGCGTGGCGCGTCGTTTATGCATGTGCATCTCCTTTATTTGACGGTGATAGTGCCGACCATCCCCGCCTCGAAGTGTCCGGGGAGCAGGCAGCCAAAATTGAAATTCCCGGCTTTGGTGAATTGCCAGGCAATGGTTTCTGTTTTTCCAGGCGCGACGTGGGCCATGTAAGGTTCGTCATGCTCCATGCCTGGATGCTTTTTCATCATGGCAGCGTGTTCCTTCAGCTCCGCCATGGTGCCGAGCACGAACTCATGCATGATTTTTCCCGAGTTCTTCACCACGAATTTGACGGTCTCGCCCTGCTTGATCGTGAGGCTGTCGGGCGTGAAACGCATCCGGTCGTTCATGTCGACGTGGATGGTGCGTGTCGCCTTGCCCAGGCTGCCTTCGCTTCCGAAGGCTTTTTCCTCGGTGGGCGTGTTTTGTTTCACGGCGGGCGCGTGTTTTGCATCGCCGTGTGCCCAGGCGCCGGACATGGCGAGGCTGAGCAGCAGGACCAGCCAGGCATGTTGATTTCTCATTTTATCTCCTCAATTATCAAATAATAATCTTCGTCTGGAATGAGCGCCGGAGGGTTTGCGTACACGCACTTCCCGTTTAGCCCCTGCGTTTTTCTGTGGCGCGGATTTCGATTGCATATTGATCCCCAATGTTGTCGCGGATGACATCGTCACCCGGCATGCCGCCTGCGCTGAACGCGCCGCCGGCTCATGGATGCAGCTTGGGAATCAGGCCCTGGGCGGGCGCTGGGGAAGTTCGGGGATATGCAGCGTATTCAGTTGCGGGATGCGCGACACCAGCACTTGCGCCGCTTCGGGCGGAGGGGAAATCATGACTGTCAGCGCCACGGTGGCGACATGATGGCAGCAGGAATGCCCGCCGCCGGCATCGACCGGTTCCTGGCTGTTTTTTTGGTGATCGTGGACCGTGCTGCCGTGAGCGGCATCCATGGCTGCCGAATGCTGATGCACTTCGCTGCGGGCATCATGGCTGTCCGCGCAAGCCATGGTTGCGGCATACGCTGCAATACCCTGCAGCGGCAGGGCGATCAGCAGCAGGGCAATCAGCACTGGGCGTAAAAGGCGCATGTAAATAGTGTAGCCGACTTTGGGTCTGGCGGACCTTGATGGCCGTCTGACCAGCAGGAAGGGGTGACGGTTCAAAAGTGCATTCTGCCGATTGTTTACAGCGTTTGGCGGAGGCAAAGCACAAAACGGATGCAGTGGTGTGAACCGGCGCTGTTTGGTTTTCGTCAGCAGCCTCGTTCTCAAAAATCCTGTTTTTCCCGGTGCTTGTAAGTGCTTTGTAAGTCGCATCGACGAAATTACGTCGGCGGCGCGGAAAACTGACGATTTTCAGACGCTAAAATTCATCATAACTTATTGAAAAACATGACTTTTTTCACTTGCGCACAGGATTGCCGTCGCTAGAATGCGCGCATGAAAAAAAGTCCCGAGATGCTGATTCGCAGGCTGTCTGTCATTGCAGTGGCCGCTTGTTTTAACGGCCAGGTACTGGCCAACCCGGTTAACCCGACGGTGGTCAACGGCAGCGCGAGCTTTGCGCAGGCCGGCAACATCCTCAACATCACCAACAGCCCCAACGCGATCATCAACTGGGGCTCGTTCTCCATCGGCGTCAATGAACTGACGCGCTTCATCCAGCAATCCGGCAGCTCGGCGGTATTGAATCGGGTGATCGGCCAGGATCCTTCCGCCATCCTCGGCGCCCTGCAGTCGAACGGCCGGGTGTTCCTGATCAACCCCAACGGCATCGTCTTCGGCGCCGGCGCACAGATCAACGTGGCGGGGCTGGTGGCCTCGACGCTGAACCTCAGCAACGACGACTTCCTCAACAACCGCATGAAGTTCACCGACGGCGCGGGCGCCGGCAGCGTGGTGAACAACGGCAGCATCACCGGCGGCAGCGTCTACCTCGTCGGCAATGCGGTGACCAACAACGGCCTGATCACCAGCCCGAACGGCGAAGTGGTGCTGGCGGCGGGCAACAGCGTGGAGCTGGTCAATCCGGGCACGCCGAATTTGCGTGTCGAAATCGTCGCACCCGATAACGAAGCACGCAATCTCGGCACGGTCACGGCGGAAGCCGGGCGCATCGGCATCTACGCCGGCCTGATCAACAACGGCGGCACGCTGAATGCCAGCAGTGCGATGACCGAAGGCGGCAGGGTTCTGCTCAAGGCAACGCAAAACACGGCGCTGGCGGCCGGCAGCCAGATCACAGCCAATGGCGCAAGCGGTGGCAGCGTTCAGGTCGAGTCCGGCGATACCACGCTGGTTTCCGGCACGATCGAAGCCAGGGGTATCGCCGGCAAGGGCGGGACAGTACAGGTGCTGGGCGACAGGGTTGGCGTGATGAATGCGGCCGGCATCAATGCTTCAGGGCAAACCGGCGGCGGCACGGTACTGGTTGGCGGTGATTACCAGGGCGGCAATGCGAACGTGCGCAATGCCGCCCGCGCGCTGGTCGAGTCCGGCGCGAACATTCGTGCCGATGCAGAAACTGATGGTACGGGCGGCAAGGTCGTGGTCTGGGCCGATGGCGATACCCGTTATGCCGGAAGCATCAGCGCGCGTGGCGCCGGCAGCGGCGAAGGCGGGCAGGTCGAGGTCTCGGGCAAGCAGTTGCTGGATTTTCGCGGAAAGGTTGATGTCGGCGCGGAAAACGGGCGTGGTGGCCATGTGCTGCTGGATCCGCAGGACATCCTGCTCAACACTTCCACGCAACCCTCGCCGCCGAACAACGCCAACGGCACACCGGATGTTGCTTTCGGCGATGCGCCCGACCCCGGCACCTACACCATCCAGATCGCCGATGTCACCGGTTACACGGAACTGTATCTGCAGGCCACGCGCAACATCACCGTAGCCAATGCCGTCACCATGGGCGCCGGCAACAGTATCCGGCTCGAGGCCAACAACAACATCACGCTCAACACCGGCGCAACGATGACGGTATCCGGCGCCGGATCGATCACCTTGAGGGCGGATGCCGACAATTCCGGAGCGGGCACGGTATCCCTTGGTGCGGGACTGGTGGCCCGACAGGGCGGCATCACCATATCCGCAGCGGATGTGACCGGCGTTGCCGCCGGCACCATCACCACCACCGGGGCAGGCAACCTGGATGCCGGCAATGTGTCGATCACGGCGAGCAACGCGGTCAGCCTGACCGGGGCCATAACCACCACTGGCGGCACGGCGACCTCGGGGAATCCGGGGCGCAACGGCGGGAATGTCACGATCAATGCGGCGAGCGTGAGCACCACCGCGATTACCGCCAACGGTTCCGCCGGTGCGGGCACCGACCAATCAGGCGGTGCGGCCGGCACGATCACCATCAACGCGACGGGCGGCGTGTCGACCGGCACCCTGACTGCGGCTGGCGGCAATGCCAGCGCTTCCAACGGCAATGGCGGCGCCGGTGGCGCCATCATCATCCACAACAGTGTTGCCGGCAACGTCTCGACCGGCAGCCTGGCTGCGCGCAATGGTTCTGCGACCGGCACCGGAGCCGGCGGTTCCGCGGGCAGCATCTCGGTGACGAATACGGCGGGGCATATCACGACTGCTGCGCTGACTGCCGCGGGCAATGCCAAAGGTGCGGGCGGCAACATCACGCTGGATGCCGTCGGTGACGTGCAGGTGAACGGTACGATTTCCACTTCGGGTGGCGCCGGGGCAGGCACTACGGGCGGCGCCAGCGCCGGCAATCTGGTGATGGCCGGGGTGAACCGGGCGGTTACCGGAGCAATTACGGCCAGCGGTGGCGCCGGTCTTGGCACTGATCAGGCCGGCGGCAATGCAGGCACGGTCAATCTCGGCGGCACAGGCACCTTGACGACTGCGGCGATCACGGCAAGCACGGGTAATGCAACCGGCACCGGCGCCGGAGGCTTGGCAGGCAGCATCACGCTCAGCGGCAGCACCGTGACCGCGGCTGCGTTGACCACAACGGGCGGATCGAATGGAGACGCCGGCAACATCACCGCAACGGCGACGGGCGGGCTGCTTAACCTGACGGCCAATCTGGTTGCGGGCGGGGGCACCGCAATCACCGGCACGGGCGGCAATGACGGCGGAACGGTGACGTTGAGCGGTGTTAATGTCACCACGGCTGCGATCACGGCCAATGGTTCCAACGGGGTCGGAACCAGCCAGTCAGGCGGCGCGGGCGGCGCGATTTCGATTGCCTCAACCGGCGGCGTGACCGTCACTGCGCTTGGAGCCTCGGGCGGCAATGCAACGGCGACGGACGGCAACGGCGGTGCGGGCGGCACGATCAGCATCAGCAACAGCGCCGCCGGCAACATATCGACGACAACACTGACGGCGCGCAACGGCTCGGCGATTGGCGCCGGTACCGGTGGTGCTGCGGGCGGCATCGCGGTGAGCAACACGGCTGGAAACATCGGCACCACGACGCTGAGCACGGCCGGCAACAACAAAGGCGCGGGTGGAAACATCGTGCTCAATGCTGGCGGCGATGTACTGGTCGGCGGCACGATTTCGACTGCAGGGGGCGGCGCCCTCGGCACCATGGGCGGTACCAGCGCGGGCAACCTGACGGTCTCCGGCATCAATACGACCGTGACCGGTGCAATCACCGCCAGCGGCGGCGCGGGCCTGGGCACCAATCAGGCAGGCGGCAATGCGGGTGCGGTGAACCTGACCGCCAGCAGCACGCTGAGTGCTGCCGCGATCACGGCGAGCAGCGGCAACGCGACCGGCACTGGCGGCGGCGGGGCGGCAGGCAGCATCACGCTGAGCGGGGGCACGGTCAGCGCGGCCGCACTGACGACGACGGGCGGCAGCAACGGCGATGCCGGCAGCATTTCTGCAACCGCAAATTCAGGACTGCTCAACCTGACCGGAAACCTGGTTGCCAGCGGCGGCGCAGCGGTCAGCGGCACTGGCGGCAAGAATGGCGGCGCAGTGACCTTGTCGGGCGTCAACGTCACCACGCTGGGCCTGACGGCCAACGGTTCCAATGGCGTCGGCACCAGTCAGTCGGGCGGTGCGGGTGGTTCGATTACGGTCAATTCCACGGGCGGTGTCACCGCGGGCGCGGTCGCGGCCTCCGGCGGTGCTGCCACGGCCACGAATGGCAATGGCGGTGCGGCGGGCGCAATAACCATCAACAACAGCGTTGCCGGCAATGTGGGATTGACCACGCTGACCGCAAGCAGCGGTGCTGCAACCGGCAGCGGCAACGGGGGTGCTGCGGGCAGCATCGCCGTCAACAACTCCGCTGGTGCAATCAGCGCTGCCACCATTGCCACCACGGGTGGCGCCAAGGGCGCAGGCGGCGGCATTACGCTGATCGCGGCGGCGGATTTGTCGGTGACCGGAACCGTCACGGCGAGCGGCGGCGCTGCCATCGGCACGAACCAGGCGGGTACCGCGGCCGGCGCGGTCACGCTTACCGCGACCGGGACGCTGAGTGCGACGAACATTACCAGCAGCACGGGTGCCGCGACGGGTACCGGCGCAGGCGGCAGCGTCGGCGGCATTGCGCTGACGGGTGCCATGGTAACGGCGGGCGCGCTGACCACGACGGGTGGCAGCAATGGCGCCGCCGGCAACATTACGGCCACTGCAACAGCCGGTCTGCTTAATCTGACCGGGGCACTGACTGCCAGTGGCGGCACAGCGCTCAGCGGGACCTCAGGCACTGCGGGCGGTGCCGTGCTGCTCTCGGGTGTCAACGTGACTGCGCTGGGTTTGACCGCCAACGGTTCAAATGGCGTTGGCACAGATCAGTCAGGTGGAGCGGGCGGCACGGTCACGATCAATTCGACGGGTGGTGTCACGACGGCCGCGCTGGCCGCGTCGGGCGGCAGCGCGACGGCGACCAATGGCAACGGCGGCGCGGGTGGCGCAATCAGCATCAACAACAGTGTCGCCGGCAATGTGTCGACGACGACGCTGACGGCGCGCAATGGTGCGGCGACCGGCACCGGCGCCGGCGGTGCGGCAGGCAGCATTGCGGTGGGCAATACGGCGGGCGGCATCAGTACGACGGATCTGAGCACTGCGGGCAACAACAAGGGTGCGGGCGGCAGCATTTCGCTCAATGCCGGTGGCGATGTCCAGATCAGCGGCGCCATTTCCACCTCCGGGGGCACCGCGCTGGGCACGATGGGTGGAAGCAGTGCGGGCGGCCTGAGCGTGTCGGGCACAAATACAACCGTTACTGGCGCCATCACCGCCAGCGGTGGTGCGGGGCTGGGTGCCAACCAGGCGGGCGGCAATGCGGGGCTTGTGAATCTGACGGGCAGCAGCACACTGAGTGCCGCGGCGATTACGGCCAGTACGGGTAATGCCACCGGGACGGGCGCCGGCGGCACGGCAGGCAGCATTACATTGAGCGGTGGAACGGTCACCGCGGCGGCATTGACGACAACGGGCGGTACGAATGGCGGCGCCGGCAACATCACGGCCACCGCGACAGCGGGGCTGCTCAACCTGACCGGCAATCTGGCAGCCAGCGGCGGCACTGCGAATGCCGGTGCGAACGGTTCCAATGGCGGTCAGGTGCAACTCGCGGGCCGGGATGGCATCAACACGCTGGCATTGACCGCCACCGGTTCGGCGGGAAATGGCGCCGGCCTTGGCGGCGGCAATGGCGGCGGGATTTCCGCAGTTTCCAGCAATGGTGCAATGGTCACGGGCGTCATCAATGCCTCGGGCGGAAACTCCGGAACGGGCAATGCCAACGGCGGTAACGCCGGCGCAGTACTGCTGGATGCGGGCGGAGTGTCGCCGACGATCACCATGAACAATGTGTCGGCCAACGGCGGCAACCGCTCCGGTTCCGGCACTGCGGGTGCCGGCGGCAACATCACGGTGCAGGATGCCGCGCTCCTTTCGGCCAATACGACGATATCCGCGCTGGGCGGCAGCACCGGCGCGGGCGCCGGTGGCGCGGTCGTTTTTGGCGGCACTGTGGATTCCTCGGGCGCAACCCGTTCGCTGATCATCAACAGCAATGGCGCGACGACGCTGAATGGCGCGATTGGCGGAGCGCAGTCCCTGACTTCATTGACGCTGGATGCCGGCGGTTCCACCAGCCTTGGCGGCAATGTCACCACCAATGCGAACCAGAGTTACGGCGATGCGCTGACGCTGACGGGCCATGTGGTGATGACCGGCGCCACGCTGACGACGGGCAGCACGATCAACGGAAGCGGCTTTGACCTGACGCTGGATTTCGCCGGAACCACCGTGCTCAACGGGGCGAACGTATCCGGCATCCGCAACCTGGCGACCCAGGGCGGCGGCACGACGCAGCTTGCCGGCGCGCTGACCACCACCGGGTCACAAACCTATGGCGATCCGGTGACCCTGGCCGGGGCCGCCACCTTGAGCGCAAGCGGCGATGTGAATTTTACCGGCACGGTCAACGGCGCGAATTCGCTCGCAGTGAATACTTCCGGAGTCACCACATTCGGCGGCGCGGTGGGCAACAGCACGCCGCTGAGCGGATTGAGCACGGATGCCGGTGGCAGCACGGTGCTGACCGGCAACGTGAGCACCAGCAATGCCCTCGTCAGTTTCGGCGACAATGTATTGCTGGCGGGCAACAGCACGATCAGTGCGGGCAGCGGCGCGGTGATTTTTTCCGGCAGCGTGAATGGTGCGCAATCGCTGACCGTCAACAGTACCGGGCTGACAGCCTGGTCCGGCGCCATCGGTGATGTGACGCCGTTGACCACGCTGACCACCAATGCGGGCGGCGCGACAAATCTCGGCGGCAACGTGAGCACCAGCGGCAACCAGACCTACGGCGACGCACTGACCCTGACCGGCAATGTGGTGATGACTGGCGCAACGCCGACGTTTGGCGCGGTCGTCAATGCCGCGGGCAACGACCTGACGATGAACTTCAGCGGCACCACGGTCATCAACGGGGCCAATTTCACCAATCTTGGAAACCTGACAACCGGCAACGGGGGTGTCACCCAGATTTCCGGGGTAATCAACACCAGTGGTTCGCAAATTTACAACGACGCGGTGACCGTGACGGGCGCGGCAACACTCACTGCCGGGGGCGGCATCAGCGGACTTGATGCATTCACGGCCACCGGCGGCCTGCTGACGCTGAATGCAGGAACCCATGTCAGTCTTGCCAATGCAGGCAATGATTTCGCCACGGTGCAGGCGAATGCCGGCGGCAATATCGCCATCAATGATGTCAACAACCTGATCCTGAATTCGGTATCGTCCGGTGGATCGACGCAGATCGCGGCGAGCGGCAATCTGACATTGAACGGCACGGTCAGCGCCTCTGCGGGCGGTGATGCACTGGTGTTGTCCGCAGGCGGGGATTTCATCAACAACGCCGGTGCGGCAGCCCTCAGCGCTCCGGCTGGCCGCTGGCTGGTATATGCGGCGGATCCGAACACCAGTTCGTTTGGCGGGCTGGCCAGCGGCAATCCGGGGCTGTGGTCGCAGACACTGGCCGGCAATCCTCCTGCGGGTATTGCCGTCTCAGGCAACCGCTATCTTTTTGCGCTGGGCCAGGCCCTGACGGTTTCCGCGGGAGATGCGAGCAAGGTGTACGGCGATGACCTGACCGGTTTGCTGACTGTCTATAACGTCGCCGGACTGAATGCGAATACCTTTGGCGGCGCGGTCACTGCGGATACGCCCCTTGCGGCCCTCAGCGGCACGCCGGCGTTGACCTCCCCGGGCACGGCGGCAGGCGCCGGCGTCGCCGGATCACCTTATGCGATTGCCATTGCTCCGGGCACTTTAAGCAATCAGCACGGTTACACCATCAATTATTCCGCAGCGCCGGGGCAGCTGACGGTGACCCCCGCCCCATTGACGGTGACGGCAGATGACGCAACCCGCCTTGCGGGTGCGCCCAATCCGGTTTTCAGCGCAAGTTACAGCGGATTTCGTGCCGGTGACACCGTGGCCTCACTGGGTGGGTCGCCGCTGTTCAGTACGCCGGCTGACAGCAGTTCGCCTGCCGGTTTCTATGCCATCAATGTTTCCGGACACTCGTCCGCCAACTACTCGTTGAGCTACGTGCCGGGGCAATTGAGCGTTGTTCCGGTTCCTCCGCCGCAGGTCATGCCGCCTCCCGCGGGCGCCGTTCGGGCCTCTGATCCGCTGATGAGCAGCATCAGCATGATGATGGCGCCTTCTTCCGCCGGCATACCGATGGCGGGCGCGGAAGAGGGCGCGGGACTTTCCTGCGGCGGCCTCGGACCGATGATGACCTTCAGCTGCATGGCGGGCGGCCGCTGATCCCGCACCGGGTCGCCGCCAGCGGCGCCGGATAACGCCAATCGCCCGATGCTGTAATATCGGCTGCATCCGTGGTGCTTGTGCGCCACGTCGCCGGGAGTGATGCATGGATGCCGCCGAAGCCCTGTTGCTGGCACGCGCCCAGTTCGGGCTCAATATCGGGTTTCATATCCTGTTTCCCACGCTGACCATCGCGCTGGCGTGGTATCTGGTGTATTTCCGTGTGCGTTTCGAGCGCAGCCTTGACGCCGCCGACCTTGCGACCTACACGCTGTGGCTGAAAATTTTTGCCCTGACTTTCGCAATGGGCGTGGTCAGCGGCATCGTCATGAGTTTCCAGTTTGGCACCAACTGGCCCGGTTTCATGAACCAGGTGGGCAACATTGCCGGGCCTCTGCTGGCGTACGAGGTGCTGACCGCGTTTTTCCTCGAAGCAACCTTTCTCGGCGTGATGCTGTTCGGCATGAATCGCGTGCCGGGCTGGCTGCACATCCTGTCAACGATGATGGTGGCGGCGGGCACTTCGCTGTCGGCATTCTGGATACTCGCGCTGAATTCCTGGATGCAGACGCCGGTGGGCCATGTCATGGTGGATGGCGTGTGGATCGCCGGAGACTGGCTGCAGGTGATTTTCAATCCTTCGTTTCCGTACCGCTTCACGCACATGATGCTGGCTTCGGGGCTGACGGCGTCGTTCGTGATCGCCGGACTCTCGGCTTGGCGGCTGCTGCGCGCGCCGGGTGACGGGTCGGCAAGGAAAACCCTGCGTGCCGGCGTGCTGGTGGCCGCGGTGCTGGCGCCGGCGCAGATTTTTGTCGGCGACCTGCACGGACTCAACACGCTGGAACACCAGCCGGCGAAGATTGCCGCCATCGAAGCCATCTGGGAAACGGAAAAGGGTGCGCCGCTGGTGCTGTTCGCGGTGCCCAATGAAAAGGAGCGGCGCAACGACTTCGCGATTGAAGTGCCGAAGGGCGCCGCGCTGGTGCTGAAGCATGACGCCAATGCCGAATTGAAGGGGCTCAACGAGTTCGAGCCTGATCGCCCGCCGGTGGCGCCGCTGTTCTACGGTTTCCGCCTGATGGTCGGCATCGGGGTCGGCATGCTGCTGCTGGCGTGGCTGGGTGCATGGCAGCTGCGTCGCGGCCCCATGCCGCGTCCCCTGTTGTGGGTATTCGCCGCGTTCACGTTTTCGGGCTGGATCGCGACGCTGGCCGGCTGGATCGTCACCGAAATCGGCCGCCAGCCCTGGCTGGTCTACGGCGTGCTGCGCACCCGTGATGCCGTCGGCCACATTTCCGGCGCCCAGCTTGGCGCCAGCCTGACCGGTTATGTGCTGGCCTACGGCCTGATGCTGCTGGCGTATTTCGTGGTGATCACGCACATGGCCGGCAAGGGGGCAGAACAGCAGGAGGCGCTGAAATGAACATCGATCTGCCGGTTGTTTTTGCCGGGCTGATGGGCATCGCCATCCTGATGTATGTCGTGCTCGACGGCTACGACCTCGGTGTCGGCATGCTGATGCCGGCGGCGACGCCCGTCGAGCAGAACCTGATGGTGGCGTCGATCGGGCCGTTCTGGGATGCCAATGAAACCTGGCTGGTGCTGGGCATCGGTTTGCTGCTGGTGGCGTTTCCGAAAGCGCACGGCGTGGTGCTCGGCGAACTCTACCTGCCGGTGGCGGTGATGCTGATCGGCCTGATGTTCCGCGGCGTGGCTTTTGAATTCCGCATGAAGGCCCTGGGCTGGCACAAGGACCTGTGGAACTGGATGTTCTGGTTCGGTTCCTTCGTCGCCAGCCTTGCGCAGGGTTTCATGCTCGGTCGTTACATCACCGGCTTTGAGCCGGGCTTTGGCTACTGGCTGTTTGCCTTCATCGTTGGCGGCAGCGTGTGCGGCGGTTACGTTTTACTTGGCGCGACCTGGCTGGTGTTGCGCACCGAAGGGGAGTTGCAGAAAAAAGCCCGCGCCTGGGCGAAGTGGGGGCTGCTGTGGGTGGCGTTGGGCGTGGCACTGGTGTCGATTGCAACGCCGCTGGCCAGTGCCACGGTGTATGACAAATGGTTCGACTTTCCGCGCACCTTCGGCCTGATGATCCTGCCCGCGGCGAGTCTGGCGGCGGGCGTCTGGGTCTGGCGCAGCCTGCGTCCCGAAGTGGCCGACTGGAAGCCCTTTGCCGGCACGGTAGCCATTTATGTACTGGCTTTCCTCGGTCTTGCTTACAGCATCTTTCCCTACGTCGTCGTTGATCGCATGACGATCTGGGATGCGGCCTCGCATGAGAGTGCCCTGAAAGTCATGTTGTGGGGCGCGCTGATTGTGTTGCCCTGCATTGCCGGATACACGGTGTTTTCCTATCGCGTGTTTCGCGG
>CAZSIR010000012.1:0-15107 GCA_964606765.1 uncultured Bordetella sp.
TCCGCGACGAAGCGAAATACGTGGATCTCGAAACACTGAAGCAGCAGATCGCGCGTGATGTGGTCGATGCGCGGAATTTTTTCGCACGCCGCGTGGCGCCGGCAGCTTGAGTTTGAATTGACTGAAAAGAAACATGGCTGATTACAAAAGCACACTGAATCTTCCGGACACGCCGTTCCCGATGCGCGGCGATCTGGCCAAGCGCGAACCGAAAATGCTCGAGCAATGGCAGGAGCGCAGGTTCTACCAGCGCATCCGCGAAGCGAGCAAAGGCCGGTCGCGTTTTGTATTGCATGACGGCCCGCCGTATGCCAACGGCGACATCCACATCGGCCATGCCGTCAACAAGATCCTGAAGGACATCATCGTCAAATCGAAATCGCTGTCGGGTTTCGATGCGCCGTACGTGCCGGGCTGGGACTGCCACGGCATGCCGATCGAAGTGCAGATCGAAAAACTGCACGGCAAGAATCTGCCGACCGCGGAAACACAGAAGCTGTGCCGTGCCTATGCGACGGAGCAGGTCGAGCGGCAGAAAAAGGATTTCCAGCGCCTGGGCGTACTGGGTGAGTGGGATAACCCGTACCTGACCATGGCCTTTCGCAATGAAGCCGACGAGATTCGTGCGTTGGGCGTGCTGCTGCAAAAGGGCTATGTCTATCGCGGCCTGAAACCGGTGAACTGGTGTTTCGATTGCGGTTCGGCACTGGCCGAAGCGGAGGTCGAATACGAAGACCGCAAGGACATGACCGTCGATGTCGCCTTCCCGTTTGCCGAGCCGGAGAAAGTGGCGAACGCGTTTGGACTGGCGGCACTGCCGGACAAGCCGGGCTTTGCGGTGATCTGGACCACGACACCGTGGACACTGCCGGCGAACCAGGCGCTGAACGCGCATCCGGAATTCACCTACAACCTGGTCGACACCGAAAAGGGTCTGCTGATCCTTGCGGCTGACCTGCAGGAGGCCTGCCTCAAGCGTTACAGCCTGACTGGAAAAACGCTGGCTTCGTGCAAGGGCGCGGCGCTGGAGCGCATCAGCTTCAAACATCCCTTCTACGATCGCCTGTCACCGGTCTATCTCGGCGACTACGTGACGCTCGATACCGGCACCGGCATGGTCCATGCCGCGCCGGCCTACGGCGTGGAAGATTTCCAGTCCTGCCGCAAGTACGGTTTGAAGGATGATGAAATCCTGACGCCGGTGCTCGGTAACGGCAAATACGCCGAGTCGCTGCCGCTGTTCGGCGGGCAGATGATCTGGAAAGCCAATCCGCTGATCGTGGCGCACCTTGAAGAAAAGGGCGTGCTGCTGGCGAAAGAGAATTACACCCACAGTTACATGCATTGCTGGCGCCACAAAACGGCAATCATCCTGCGTGCAACCACGCAATGGTTTGCCGGCATGGAGGCTGTGCCCGGCTTCAACGGTGTAAAGCCGAAGGAAACGCTGCGCGCCATTGCGCTGCGTGCGGTTGAAGCCACGCAGTTCTATCCCGACTGGGGCAAGGCGCGTTTGCACGGCATGATCGCCAACCGCCCGGACTGGACGCTGTCGCGGCAGCGGCAGTGGGGTGTGCCGATGCCGTTCTTCGTGCACAAGGAAACCGCTGTATTGCATCCGCGCACGCTGGAGATCCTGGAGATTGTGGCGCAGCGCGTGGAAAAAGAAGGTATCGAGGCCTGGCAGGCAGTGGACGCCGCGGAATTGCTCGGTGCCGATGCGGCGAGTTACGACAAGATCAAGGATACGCTGGATGTCTGGTTTGATTCCGGGGCCACGCACTACACCGTGTTGCGCGGCTCGCACAAAACGCAGAGCGCGTTCCCTGCGGATCTGTACCTGGAGGGTTCCGACCAGCATCGCGGCTGGTTCCATTCTTCATTGCTGACCGCGAGCATGATGGACGGCCGTGCGCCGTACAAGGCGCTGCTGACGCATGGCTTCGTCGTCGACGGTGAAGGCAGGAAAATGAGCAAGTCCAAAGGCAATGTCATCGTGCCGCAGAAGGTCATGGACGAACTCGGCGCCGACATCCTGCGGCTGTGGGTGGCGAGCACGGATTATTCCGGCGAGCTGTCGATCTCCAAGGAAATCCTCAAGCGCGTCGTCGAGTCCTATCGCCGCATCCGCAACACGCTACGTTTCCTGCTGGCGAACCTTGCCGATTTTGACGCGGCAAAACATGCGTTGCCGCCTGAGCAGTGGCTGGAGATTGACCGCTATGCGCTGGAATTCACCCGCGCGCGCCAGAAGTCGGTGCTGGAGGGCTACGACCGTTACCAGTTTCACACCGTGATCCAGGAGTTGACGGCCTTCTGTTCAGAGGATCTCGGCGCCTTTTATCTCGACATCCTGAAGGACCGCCTGTACACGACCGGCGCCGATTCGCGGCCGCGCCGTGCGGCGCAGAACGCGCTGTGGCATATCACGCACGCGCTGCTGAAAATGATGGCCCCGGTGCTGAGTTTCACCGCGGAGGAAGCCTGGCAGGTCATCAAGGGCGGTGCGGAAGGCAGCATTTTCGAGGAGGAGTGGCATGCGCTTCCGGATGCGCAGCTGGATCAAAGGCTGAGAGAGGGCTGGTTTGCGATTTCCGAAGCACGAAAAATCGTCAACAAGAAAATCGAAGAGCAGCGTACCCAGGGAGCCGTCGGCTCATCACTGCAGGCGGAACTTGATTTGCATGCGGCCGGCCCGCTGTATGAAATGATGAAACGGCTGGGGGATGACCTCCGGTTTGTGTTCATCACTTCGCGTGCGACCCTGCACGAGCGGAAAAACGCGGGTGATGACCGGGATCCCGCGCCCGAGGTGCAGGCCAGTGCCCATGCCAAGTGTGAACGCTGCTGGCATTACCGCGCCGATGTCGGCCACGATGCACGGCATCCGGAGCTGTGCGGCCGCTGCACGGCGAACCTCTACGGCGCCGGTGAACCGCGGAGTTACGCCTGATGTGGCGCTGGCTGCTGATTGCCGCAGGGGTGGTGATTTGTGATCAGGTCGCCAAGCATGCGGCCGTGGCCCAGCTGGCGGACAAGCCGCCGATTGAGGTAACGCCGTTTTTTAACCTGTTGCTGGTCTACAACCGCGGCGCAGCCTTCAGTTTTCTGGCCGGCGCGGCCGGCTGGCAGCGCGAACTGTTCGCCGGCATTGCCATCGTGGCCTCGATCTGGATTGTTTTCCTGCTGCGGCGTTATCCGCGGCAGTCGCTGTTTTGCCTGGCGCTGAGCCTGGTGCTGGGCGGCGCGCTTGGCAACCTGATCGACCGCGTGAGCATCGGCGCCGTGGTGGATTTTCTCGATTTCCATGCCTTCGGCTGGCACTGGCCTGCGTTCAATGTCGCCGATTCCGCGATCACCTGCGGCGCGGCGCTGCTGATCTGGGATGGTCTGTTCGGAGCGTCCGCTGCAAAAAATGATATCAAGTAATTGATTTTATTGATAAAAATATGAAATCGACTGCTGAGCTGAAACTGCACGGGATATAATCCGGCCATGCAAGTCCTGCTCGCCACTCCCCGCGGTTTCTGTGCCGGCGTCGATCGCGCGATTGAAATCGTCGAACGCGCGCTGACGCTGTTTGGTGCGCCGATCTATGTCCGCCACGAAGTCGTGCACAACAAGTTCGTGGTGAATGACCTGCGCGCCAAGGGCGCGGTGTTTGTCGAAGCGCTGGCGGAAGTGCCGGCCGGCAGCACGGTCATTTTCAGCGCGCACGGCGTGTCACAGGCGGTGCGGCGCGAGGCGGAATCGCGCGGGCTGAAAATTTATGACGCCACCTGCCCGCTGGTGACCAAGGTCCATGTCGAGGTCGCGAAAATGCGCGAGCAGGGCCGCGAAATCCTGATGATCGGCCATCGCGGCCATCCCGAAGTCGAAGGCACGATGGGCCAGAGCACGGGCGGCATGCACCTGGTCGAGGGACCGGAGGATGTGCCCGGCCTGCAGGTGCTGGACGAAGCCAATCTGGCCTATGTCACCCAGACCACGCTGTCGATGGATGATGCGGGGCGCACGATCGACGCGATCCGCAAACGTTTTCCGCAGATCGTCGGCCCGAAAAAGGATGACATCTGTTATGCCACGCAGAATCGCCAGGATGCGATCAAGACACTCGCGCAGCGCTGTGACGTGGTGATCGTGGTCGGTTCGCCGAACAGCTCCAATTCAAACCGGCTGCGCGAGGTCGCCGAGCAGCAGGGCGTGCCGGCTTACATGGTCGACAATGCCGGTGAACTGCAGCCTGAATGGGTGGCCGGCAAATCCTGCGTCGGGATTACTGCAGGCGCTTCCGCGCCGGAAGTGCTGGTGCAGGCGGTGGTGGAACGCCTGCGCGGCATGGGCGCCGACAGCGTGAGCAGCCTGGACGGGATTGCCGAGCGCGTGACTTTTCCGCTGCCCAAGGGCCTGGCCCTCGGCGCCTGAGCGGGACTTAACCGGGCGGCACCGCGGGCAGCGCGGGATTTTTGCCGTTGGCGTTGGTCGGCGGACGCAGGGTGACCTCGATCACCATTTCGCTGCGCACCGGCAGGTTGTTGCGGTAACCGGGATAAAACCGCGCCTGGGAAAATTCGCGCAACGCGGCCGCTTCAAATTCGGCGATGCCGGTTCCCATCACGATTTTTGCATCCTCCACGCGCCCGCTTTCGCTGATGCGCAGGCGGATCATCACGCTGCCGGCAAGCGCGTCGGCGGATTCCGGCGGCGGCACTTCAATGCGGCTGAGGGGAAACGGCCGGCGTTCCAGTTCCGCAGCCTTGAAGTAATGCGCCGTGCCGTCAGCGGCCGTTTCGATGCTGTTGCCGGCGGGTGTCGGTGGAACCGGAGTGGCAGCTGCCGTCGCTGATGCATCGTTTGTCGCCGGGACGACCGGTTCCGCCACCGGCAAAACGGCATCGCTGACCGCCGAAGCCAGCCGCGCCATCAGCGGCGTGGCTGCGGACCCGGTCTGCAGTGCAGAGGCGCCACCGGGCTGACGCTGCACCGAGATCATCACTGCGGCATGCACCGCCAGCGACAGGCCGGCGGCGACCCACAGGCGTCGCGCGCCGGCATCCCCAAACATTCTGCGCATCATCGAACCCGCTGCAGGTTTTACTGCACCAGTTCGCGCCAGCTGGTGCGCCGGCCCTGGGGATCACCCGCGGGGATCGGCGCTTCGGCCGTCTGCTGCGACGCATCCGATGTGGTGGCGATGACCACCGTCCTGCCGTCCGGCAGGCGCACCACGTTGATACCCACCGCCAGCGACTCGGACAGCCTGGTGCCGAAGTTGGACGAACCGGCGACCTGCAGGCCGTTGCGCGCATCAAAGAAGTTCAGCCAGCTGTAGCCGCCGATGTTGCAGGCGTTGTTCTGCGGCACGTTGCTGGCCACCACCAGGGTGCCCAACTGCAGCTTCATGTCGACGTTGACCCGTTCCCCCGTATCCGGCAGATCCACAAACCAGCCGCCGTTGGTGGTGCAGTTGGTGGTGCAGGCGATGCTGCGGCTGAGGCCGTCGGCGTTGTTGGTGATCGTCAGCTTGCTCAGCGTGCTGCGGGGCGTGGCTACCGGATAGCTGCCGGTGTCCTTGATGCCCCATACGGACTGGGTCTGGGTATTGGCCAGATCGCTGGCGCCGATGTATTTGCCGCTGGCGACAAAGACATGGGCGATCGGCGGGCTGCCGAATTCCGCCAACTCCGGCTTGGTTGTGATCGGCTGCGGATTGTTCGAGGCATCGGTCACCGTGGTCAGGCGGGTTGCGGTCTGTGATGCATTGACTTCGAAGCGCCAGACGTTGCCGAGCAGGTCCACGCCGTACAGGTGCTGCACGGTATTGTTGAGCACGGTGTCGAGCACGAAGGTGTTGATCTTGCCGAGGCCGCTCGGCGTGGTGGCGCTGCCGGTACCGGTGGAAATTTTGTAGATGATCTGTCCGGTCAGGGCATTCAGCACATAGAGGTAGCCGATGCCGTCGCCGGTGGCGGCCGGACTGTTGACGTTGTTGTAGCCCGAGGTCACGAACACCACCCAGCGGCCATCGGCCAGCTTGCCGATCTGCGGGTTGCCGTAGCTGTTGCCGAGGTGGCAGTCGGATGACTGGCCGGTGACCGGTGTCAGGCAGGTCGTGTTGTGCTTGAATTCCCACAGGCCCTTGGGATTGGCGGGGTCGGTGATGTCGAGCGCGTAGTAACCCCTGCCGCCGGCATTGAGGCCGCCGACGAGGATGGTTTTCCAGCCGTAGTTGGGCGCGGTCGGACTGGCCGAGGGATCAAAAACGTCGGCGATGGCCGGGGTGCCGTCCACGGTATAGCGGTGCAGCGTGCCGTAGTTGTTGTCGGCAAGTTTGTACAGGTTCGGCAGCACCATGGTCGGGATGAAGGCCCAGCGCTCTTCGCCGCCCAGCGGATCGGAGGTATTGGTGCCGGCATAGAAGGCATGCAGCATGCCGTCGTTGGCGGCGACATAGACCATCGGCGTGCGGTTGGCGTTTGAAGTCTTGAAAGCCGCGTAGTTGGTGTCCTGGTAATCGGCAAACGGCGCCCGCGCGAACACCGGCTGGGCGTTGACGATGTCGCCGAGCACAGCAGTGCGGGTGCGGTAAAGCAGCTGGGTGTTCCTGTCAAAGCCTTCGCGGCCGCGCTGGCCGCGCAGGAAGTTGACCATGTTGGCGCCGGCAGCGAGGCCACGCTGGTTGACTGAAAGCAGGGGCAGCAGCCCGTCGGTCATGTCGGGATACTGGCTCAGGTCGGCGACCTGGGTGGCGCCGAAATAAGCCTGTTCGGCCGCATTCAGCCCGGTGCCGGCTGCGCCCGTGGGGTTTTTTGAGGCATCGCAAGCCTGGGTGCTCCAGGTGAAATTCACCAGGTTGTTGGTGGCGCCGGAGCGGAACAGCCGGATGTCGCGATTGTCGCAGGCGGCGCCGGTCTTGTTGTCGAGTTTGGCGCGGGCCGACCATACCGGCGTGGTGCCGACGTTACCGGTGGTCAGGTCGATTTCCTTGGCTTCGAGTTCACCGATCCATTCCAGAGTCTTGTAGCTGGCGGTATAGGCAAAGTTGTCGCCGGCCACCGGCTCCAGGTTACTGGTCGCCGCCGCCGCCGCCGAAGCCACCCGGGCGTTCACGCCGGCCAGCGCGGTGGTGAGGCTGTCCACCACCGAGTCCGGGTCCCGCGCGCTGAAGAACTGGCCGCGGCCGTTGACGGCGGCATGCCACAGGTCATCCAGCGCGGTCGGATCGTCGGCGGAAGGCGCCGGCCAGTTTTTGCTGCCGGAGCGCAGCGCGGCAAAGTCGCCGGCGCCGGTTTTGTAGTTGGGCACATAGTTCAGCGTGCCGGCGAGGCCCAGGCCCATGGTGAAGGTGGTCATGTGCTGGTGCTTGGCCTTGTCGTCTTCAGGGCCCGAGCCGCTGCTGGGCACGTTGTTGTCGGTGCCGACATCAGTGCCCAGCGCGCCGGTGGAACCGGGGCCGCGCAGGTCCGTCAGGTAGTAATAGGCCGCAACGTCAGCCAGCGTGGCGGAAGCGCCGCCGGTGGTCGATGTGTTGACCGTGGGGGAGGAATATTGCGGATTGGGGCTTTGCACGTTACGCGTGGATTTCGAGCAGCTGGTGACGTAGCTGGTAGAGGGCGAGCCTTGCTGGGCTTCGGGGCCGCCCGTCGGCGAAATCGGTGTGACCAGCGTGGTCCGGATTTCCTGGATGCGTGTCCGGCCCGAGGAACAGTCGAACTGCGCCTTGACTTCCTCGGTTTTGATGCGGCTGCTGCTGGTGGTGGTCACGCTGCCGTCAAACATCGGACGCGGGCTGGTGCTGATGTCGCCGTCATGGTTGCCGATGTTGTTGCCGCTGAGGTTGTCGCCATTGTTGCCGTTCCAGTAACCGTCCGTGGTCAGGATCGAGAAGTTCTGCTGGCAGGAGTACTGCATCGGGTCGCCGGTCATGCCGTCGTTGATGCCGGTCTGGATGCCGGCAAAGTGGCGGCCGGCCCGCGACAATGCTTCGCGCAGCGGCGTGGAGCCGCTGGTGCTCTGTGAATAGAGCTTGGTGAACCAGTTGCTTTTCTGGGTCGCGGTGAAATCACTGATCGCCAGATAACGGCTGGAACTGACGGGGCTGCCCGGGTTGATGGTGATGAAGCCGACGCGATAACCCTCGCCGATGCCGACAAAGGCGCGGCCGGCGGCGGATTTCATCAGCAGCAGCCGGGTGCGGTAGTAGCTGTACCAGTTGGCGAAATTCTGCCGCTCGTCCGTGCTGCCTGGTCCCGATGTGGAGCTTACCTGCCGTTTGGTCCAGTTGCCGGTGGTATGCGTAAAAGGGGAGCTGGTGCCGCCTGAACTAGGCCAGCAACCGGTGGTATTGCTGGTGCTGGACATGCTGGGCGCGCTGCCGCCGCTCCAGACGTAGTAATAGGCAGGCTGCGCCGTGTCGCTGCCATTGCCGCTGCTGGTCGTGTTGTCAAAAGCGATGTAATTGTTGCTGAGATTCCTGGTGGCGGAAGAAGAGTCGAAGCCGTCGTAGCGGGCATTGGTAAAGCTGGCATTCGCAAAGTCCGTGCCGTCAGCATTTTTAGGGGGCACGTAGGTGATGGTGGGATTGTAGTAAACGGAATTGCAAAGATGGCTTTTGTAGCCGGTGGTGTCGTTGCGGTTGGAAATACTGTCCGGCATGAAGCCCCAGGCCATACTGCCCGAGTTGTCCAGCGTGAACAGGATGTTGGGTTTGACCACCGTCGTCGAGCTGCTGGCCAGCGGCACCGAGGCGATGTCGGTCAGCGCTGACCACGCCGGCAATGGCGCTGTACACATCAGCGCGGCCATCGCCAGGCTGTTGATCGTGCTCGAGATTCTGGATTTTGAACGGACGTTCATGGTGTTCTCCGGTGCCGGCCGTGATTGGCCCGGCGGTTAGTACATGATCGATTGGGTGTACGAAACGGTGTTCCGCGGGCCGACGGCGCGCGAGGTGATGCGGTAATAGATGTAGGTGGTGCCGCTCAGCGGCAGCACGCCGTAGCTGCCGCCGCCGCGACCGCTGCTGCCGCCGGCGACGCTCAGCGTCAGGCACTGCTGGTTGGGGGCGTTGGATCCGGCGTTGGGCAGGCTGCACAGGCGATGCACGACATACTGTGTCGTGAAACCGGCGCTGTCGGCTGCGGTCGGCACGCTGCCGAGCGTGTCCCAGTTGAAAGTGGTGGCATCGAAGCGGTTGTCCCAGCTCGATACATAAGCCCGGGGCTGATCGCTGTTGAGCACGGTGGGCGTCTGGTTCATCAGCCAGTTGCGCGCGCCTTCTATGCCCAGGTCTGACGAGGTTACCGCGCCGCGCTGGATGGCAATGTTGCCGGCGATCAGCACGCCGGTGCCGATGGAGCGCCAGAGGGCAACGCCGGCCAGCGACATGGCGACCAGAACGATCAGTGCGATGAACAGTACGACGCCGTCTTGTTTGCGGTTGGAATGCATGGCTCTATCCTTGTTGGACGGTGGCTACGGGCGAATCTGCGAACCCCAGAGCATGTTGCGCAGGGGGATCAGGGTTTCGTAAACGCGATAGCGGTAATTGCGCCAGTTGTCGGCGGGATCCGTCGGGGAGCTGCCGCTAGCGGTGCCATCGAGGTTGGTGATCACGAATTGGCCGCCGGCCCAGGAGGGCACGGTGGTCGTCACCGCGGTCCGCTCGAACTGGGCTGAACGCACCAGCATTCCGAGCCTGACGGCGAGCACATTGGCCCAGTTGGTGGATACGGCGGGATCCGTCGTGGTCCATTCGCCGGCTTCGATGCGGCCGTTGTTGTTGGCGTCGATGCCGTACTGCGCTTTCAGCGTGATGACGTTGTCGGCGATCTCGACCGGATCGTTGACGCCGTTGCCGTCGGTGTCCTGGTAGAGAAGATCATTGGTGACCTGGAGCTTGCCGTTGCTGACGGTCCAGATATTGCGGCGCGGGCCGTTGCCGAGATTGAACAGGTAGCCCGCGGTGAAGGTGATGGGCGGCGTTGCGTTGTTGAAGCGGGCGATGCGTGAGCTGACCGAGGTGCTGCCGTCCGGCAGGTAAGTCGTGTAATTGTATGAGCCCTGGTTGTGGTTGATGGTCAGGGCATCGGCATTGGTGACGTCGGTGACTTCAATGGTCATGCATTGCACCGTCGGCGTCACGCGGCCGACCAGCAGGTAATCCCGCGGCGATATGCCGGCGCGGCCGCGGGTTTTTTTCGAGGTGTCGGTGGATTCGGTAAAGACATGGGCTGCCGGGAAGGTGCTGCCGTTGCCGCGCAGCACGGTGACCGTGTCGGGCGCGGCGCCGGCGCCAACGGTAATCTGCACGGGTGTCAGGCGGTAGCTGAAGGAGGTTGTCGGTCGTCCCGAGTCAAAGGCATTGACGGTGCAGCCCATCAGCGGGGTGATGCCGGTGTCGTAAGCCGCGGACGAAAAGCCGTAACCGGCCTCGCGCACATCGCGCTCGATGGAGGTGAGGCCGATCACGCCGGAGACCTGCACGTCACTGCCGGCGGAAACGGTGCGTTTGCGTGCTTCGGAGGTCGCCAGCATCTGGAAGATCACGATGATGCCGATCATGCCGATCAGCACGCCCACCATGATTTCGACCAGGCTGAGGCCGGCCTGCGCCGGACGGAAAACCCGCTTGCGGAGATCAGAATACATACGAGATTACCTGGTGTTTGCGCGCCCGGGCATCCTGCGGTGTTTTCCAGCAGATGGTGACGGTCACTTGGTTGAGGTTTGCGGTCGATACCAGGACCTGTTGCATGGCGGCGGTAGCGCCCAGCAGCCCGGTTGAGGCATTGGTCACGTCGCTGACCCAGCCGGCGAGCACGGTGTTGGTGTTGTCGGCCGCGCCGCCAGAGTAGCTGCAGTCGGTGCCGCTGGTGTTGTACTGGAAGTTGTTCAATGTGGTGGTCAGGGTGCCGGTCGATGTGCGATCCACGCCCATCCAGATGTCGGAAATGATCTGGTTGGCGTAGGCGGCGGCTTCCGCGCGGCTTTTGGCGTCCGCGCTGGCGGAAAAGGCCGCGGCCTGCATGCCGACCATGGCCAGTATGCCGACGGAAAATATCAGGATGCCGATCAGGGCTTCCAGCAGCATGACGCCCTGCTGCCGGCGCAGAATTCGGTTCGGTGCTGGTTTCATGGGAGGGTGTCCTAGCAGGCGCGGGTGTCTTTGGCCGCTGTGATCTTGGGATCACAGATTCGGATCTGTCCGCCGGGTGACACGGTGACGTTCAGGCAGCGCAGCGGACCCTGTGTGGCAACAGTGTCACAGGCGCCTGCCGTCGGGTATGTCACCTGGAAAGTGAGCGGTTGGGCGCTGTTGAGGGCGCCAAAGCCGGTAAAGGTGACGGTGCCGTCGTAAATCCCGGCCGTAACGGTATTCACCGTGACGCCCGGGACGCCGGTTTTCCCGGAACCTTCAGCCCCGAGCTTGCCTTCGATGAAATCGTAGGAATTGGTCGCCGGCACCCATGCCCTGACCATCCAGTTGGGACCGGTGGTGGATGCGGCGATGGTATTGGCCAGGGGCTCTATGGGTTCATCATTGGTGAACACCAGTTCCACGCGGGAATTGCGTTTGACGGCTTCGGCGCGCGCGATGTTCAGCCCGTTGGTGATGCCTTCTGCGGTCGTGCGCAAGCGGGCATTGGCGATGAAGGTCGAATACTGCGGGATGCCGAGCGAGACGAGCAGGGCCAGTATCGCCATGCCGACGATCAGTTCGACCAGGCTGAATCCGCTTTGAGGACGCATGGACATCAGCAGCCGCCGGACTTGTTGGTGACCCAGCAGGTTGAACCATCGCCGCTCCAGCCGGTTTTCACGGTGGTGGTGCCGCGGGCATTGGCCTGGTTGATGGTGAACACAAAACCGCCCATGCCCTGCGCTGCGACTCCGGTTGCGGTGATGGTGAAAGTCGTTGCGGTTTCGTTGGAGCAGGCGTAAGTGAAATAACGGCCCGTGGGGGTTGCGGCGATGGAACCCGTCGCGCAGGCGCTGACATAAGTACGGTTGTCCTGAAAATACTGTTCCATTTTGACGCGATGCTCGGACAGGGTTGCCGTGGCTTCGGTGAGCTTGCTGCGCGTCACGTAATCACCGTATTGCGGAACCGCGATGGCCGAGATGATGCCGATGATGGCGACCACAATCAGCAGTTCAACCAGGGTGAAGCCGCGAGCGAGCTTTTGCGTGAAAGCGTGTTTAAAACCGCGATTGAGCTTCATGGAAACTCCTTTTTGATGGATGAAGGTTAGTGGGGATTTTACGCCGCCGCCATCGCGGCCCGATGAGTGGCTATCCAAACGGCATCAGCGGTCGCTGTGGGGCGAAAGGCGTGAAATTGCTCACGTTTGGAAGCGGTCATTCGCGGGACTTGCGGGCCGGCTGCATCCGCGGACAGGGCGGAGAGCCAGATTAGACAAAGTCCAATCTTTGTCCTAGAATAAACATCAATGAAAGCAATGTCTTACAGCCGCGAGCAATTGATCGCGCTTTTGCGCGGGCAAGGCATCGCGCCCACGCACCAGCGCCTGGAAATTGCCCATGTGTTGTTCAGTCGCGGCGAACACCTGGCCGCCGACCAGATTCTTGCACTGGTGAACGAGCGGCATGCCGAAACATCGAAGGCGACGGTCTACAACACGCTGAACCTGTTTCGTGACTGCGGCCTGATTCGCGAAGTGATTGTCGATCCGAAGCGCGTTTTTTACGATCCCAATACGCAGCCCCATCATCATCTCTACAACGTCGACACCGGTGAAATCACCGACATTCCCGCTGATGATCTGGCGGTCAGCGGCGTGCCGGAACTGCCCCCCGGCATGGTGACCGAAGGCGTCGATATCGTCGTCCGCATCCGCGCGCTCTGAGCGGGGGTTTGCTGTAAAATGCGGCCTCCCCGGGCGGCGCGGCGCAGTTGCTGGAGCAACTGATTCTGTAGTGAATGCTTGCCGGTTTTCGGGATATGCCGGTGTAGCTCAGTTGGTAGAGCAGCGCATTCGTAATGCGAAGGTCGTAGGTTCGACTCCTATCTCCGGCACCAATTTGAAAAAGACGGTCTTCGCGACCGTTTTTTTTCGTGCCGCAGAAATGCATCGCGCCGGCGCTCATCAGGCGCCGGCGCGATAGGTTTGTCCCGCGGTTTGCCTCGCGAATTTATCGCAAGTATTTGATTTTATTAGTATTTTACAGAACGCCGGAAATGCCGCCGTCGAGGTTGATGCTGGTGCCGGTGACGTAACTGGCGGCATCGGAGACGAGGAAGGTGATGACATTGGCGACCTCCTGTGCTTCGCCCGCGCGCTTCATCGGGATGTCCTTGCCGATCTTGGCGTAATACTCCTCGGCACTGATGCCGTCCTTGGTGTAACGGCGCTCATGCTGGCCGGATTTGATTTTGCCGATGCAGATGGTATTGACCAGGATGTTGTCCGCGGCGAATTCCTTGGACAGGGCTTTGGTGATGGCCAGGCCGGCGGCGCGTGAAATCGACGTCGGATAGGATTCCGCGCCCGGCTGCTTGGCGGCGGAGATGGTGATGTTGATGACGCGGCCGCCACCCTGTTTTTTCATGTGCGGGATGGCGAGACGGGTGCAGCGGATGGCGCCGAATACCTTGAGTTCGAGATCGGCCGACCATTCCTCATCCTTCAATTCGAGGAATTTGCCGCGCTTGGAGGTGCCGGCGTTATTGACCAGGATGTCGATGCGGCCGAATTTCTCCGCGGCGGCTTCAACAAAGTTTTTGCAGTCTGCGGCTTTGCTCATGTCGGCGACCATTGCCAGCACTTCGCCGCCCGCCTTGGTGATTTCGGCTGCAGTGGCGTCGAGCAGCGGTTTGCCCCGGGCGCAGATCGCCACTTTGGCGCCTTCCCGGGCCAGGGTCAGGGCGGTCGCCTTGCCGATGCCTTCGGTGCCGCCGGTCACCAGCGCAACCTTGCCTTTGAGTCCGAGTTCCATGCTGTTTGTCCTCCACAATCGTCAAAAAGAGGGGCATTGTATCCTCAATCCCATGCCGCACCTTTTGCGGCGGGGCTATTAGTCGTAGGATAGTTGCGCGGACCCGGAAATTGAATCCTGATCCGCACTGAACGGAGACTGATCATGTCCGGCATTGACGGTGTCACGAAAAAACTGCGGCAGCTGTTCCCCGCCCTATTGCTGTCTGCCGCCGGTCTGCTGGCGCATCCGTCCCCGGCGGTTTCAGCCGAACGGGAATTGACCGTCGACCAGTTTTCCGTGGTGAAAATTACCGTGAAGGCGGTGCCGGATGCACGCAGTTCGCGCTCCGTCGGGCAACAGCGCGAAGGCACCGGTGTGGTCATCGATTCCAGCGGTCTGGTGCTGACCATCGGTTATCTGGTGACCGAGGCCGATACGGTGGAACTGGCGACGGCGGACGGGCGCAAATTTCCCGCAAATGTCGTCGGTTTCGACAATGCGACGGGTCTGGGGCTGGTGAAATCATTGAAACCGCTGCCGATCAAGCCGGTGGATTTCGGCGAGTCTGCCGTGAGCAGCCTGCGTGATCTTGTGTTGATTGTCGGTTTTGACGGCGTTGCGCCTGCGTACATTGTTTCCAAGCGGCCGTTTGTCGGTTATTGGGAGTATCTGCTTGACGAGGCGATTTACACGGCGCCGGTCACCGTCAACTGGCAGGGCGCCGCGCTGCTGTCGAAGGAAGGCAAGCTGCTCGGCATCGGTTCTCTCGCAGTCGGCGATGCCCTCGGCAAGGGCGGAGTGCCCGGCAACATGTTTGTGCCGATCGATACCCTCAAGCCGGTGCTGGGAGATTTCATCGCAAATGGCAAGTCAACCACCAAACCACGACCCTGGCTGGGGATTACTTCACAGGAAGTGCAGGGAAAGGTGATCATTACCCGCGTCACGGATGAGGGCCCGGCGGCGGATGCCGGTTTGCAGGCCGGGGACATCATTGTCGGCCTGGGCGGCCAGTCGCTCAGCGGCCAGGCCGATTTTTACCAGCGGCTGTGGAAAAGCGGGGACGCCGGTGTGGTGGTCACGCTGGATGTGCTCAAGGGGAATAAAGTCGAGCCGGTGAAGGTCAAGTCGATAGACCGCGGCCAGCATTTGCGCTCGAAGCCGGT